>PSLF01000018.1 GCA_040289475.1 Acidimicrobiia bacterium
TCCTGCTGACGAAGGCTAAGGCGCAGGCACTCAAGGCAGGCGTTCCAGAGCCCAGTCCCGTACCCGAACCGGAGCCGGGACCTTCGGTGCCGGAGCCGGGGCCCCAACGGGAACCGGGCGTTGAGCCCAGCAGAGAACCCCCGCCGGGACTTCAGACGAGGACCATCCGCCTCGTGGGCGATGTCCCGCACGAGGTGTGGAATCGCTTGGGCACGAAGATCCTGCCGAAGCTTAGGTCGGCGGGCTCCGATCTCAAGGTCGGCGTCGACTTCTCCGTGACTGTCAATAGCGAGATAGCGGAAAGCCTTGCCTCGGAACTCCGCCAGATCCTGGCCGACCTCGGCTTGGACGACGATGTGCAGATTCGGGTCACTTGATGGGGCCGAGCGCAGGTTGCCGATGATAGTAATGAGTCCCTCGGCTCCGCTTCAGAGAAAGGCTTCCCAGATCACAGAACGACTGAAGGAGCCTGCCGACGTCATCGTCGCAGCTCGTCCGAGAGCGGCCGATTTAGGTGCAGCGGTTGGTAGCGTCCTACGTCGTGAAGAACAAGCCCCGCCACGTGGCGCGCTAGAGGCGGCCGCATCGGACGAAGTGTCGTACCCCGTGAATATGATTAGAAGCTGTTGAATACCAATTCGAATACGAGGGGGGATCTATGCCATATGTTCTGCGTGCAATGGCCGAGGGCATTGCCACCAGATTCGCTTGTATATCTTGTGGTGCAGTATCTGGGATCTCTCCCCTGTGTTCTTGGTGCGAGGCACAAGTTGAGAAAAACCGGATAGGTCGACAGAGTGGAATCGTGGAGCCCTTTCTACAGCGGTCATCTACTAGTTCTACCAGTCTGTGGATGCCCTTTTTGAGCTGTACGACACCTTTGGAGTATGCGCCTCCCGTTTCCCATCTGGTTGTGGCGCTCAAACGATCGGGTTCGTACAGGTGTGCACGGTTCTTGGGCGATCGCCTCTGTAAAGCCCTCCCTTTTGAAGCCAGATCGGTCTCGTTCGTTACATGGGTACCTTCGGCTTCGTGCGCGACAAAGGGCTTCGACCACGGGGCAGTACTGGCAAGAGCAGTCGCACAGTCGCTGGGGGTCCGTGCTATAAGGCTTCTCCAGCGCATAGAGCAGGAAGAGCTCAAGCACTTGAGCCGGGAGGATCGCCTGTGTAGAGCAGGGGTTTCCTTCTCTACGGTGTCCGCAGGCGTGACCGGGACGGTCCTTCTCGTAGACGACGTGACCACAACAGGAGCATCTTTGTACTACGCGGCTTTGGAACTCAAGAGGGCGGGATTCCGAAAAATCCATGCCGCGGCAGTTGCCAAAACCCCGCTCTTCAAGTCTCCATTACTCAATGGGCTGTCTAATCCGAAAGACTTGGGCGAGTCTCGCTCGGGGCTGGCGCGAGTCGAGGGATCCACTTTCTTCGATTCGCTTCAGTCGAGTGGACTTCCTCAGGGCACCTTTTTCTACTCACTTCAGGTCGGTGACAGATTCCCCGAAAGAATGAACAAGTCTCGGTGTAGGCGATCTGATAAAAGGACCTAGGAGATGTCAAAGCGTCAAAGTGGTACGGCTGCGGCAGACCTGCCGAGTTTTCCAAGGTGCACCGGGCCTGTACCAGCGTCGTTTCAATCTCTAATGATTGTAAAAAGAGAAATTGCCGGTGCTCGAGATAGCCTCAGGGAGGCAAGAGTAGAGCTGCTCGAGGAAAATATATCGAGCGGCGCCTACTCTATTGAGCCGGTACGGGTTGCTCAGGCACTCCTCGATGAGATTCTGGGTGCCGCCTCGGATAATCTTGAATCTTGAACACGCCACAGGCCGAAGCAATGGTGGCTGTGGACAGTCGTGCCACATCGCTGACTTCTTATATTTATTAGGAGGGGAGATGGACATAAAGGCAACCGCTAAGAACATGGAGTTGCCGGAGCGACTTCAGCAGTATGCAGTATCGAAGCTTTCCCGTGCAGATCGTCTTTTAGAAGACCTGAAGTCGTGTACAGCGGTTTTTACCGAGATAAAGAATTCCTCTGTAAGCTCTTCGTACGTGCTAGAAGTTACCGCCAAGACCGGACATGGCCGCTTGATACGTGCGGAGGGCCAGGCCCCCGATCCGTACGCGGTCGTCGATCGAGTAGCTGACAAGCTCGAATCCCAGCTGAGACGTCTCAAGGGCAGGATTATTGGGAGAAATCGAAACAAGCGAGGTGCCAAGTCCAAACTCTCCGGGAATTCGAGAGAGGAAGGCGAATTTTTGGAGGGAGACAATGGGATTCGGATCGCCCGCTACAAGAAGTTCGAGCTTGAGCCCCTTTTGCCAGAGGAGGCGGCTGAGGAGCTGGAGCTTTTGGGTCACAGCTTCTACTTTTTTACCAACAAAGAATCAGGCTTGCCCGCGGTCGTCTACAGAAGGCGTGGGGGTGACTTTGGTTTGATCGAGCCGGCTGTCGAATAGGAGGGCGGGCGGTAGGCGAGCCCGTAAAGAGGGTGACGAAGACTGGCAAGAGACTCAAGACACGGGATTTGGAAGGCCTTAGCGAGTCCGAGCCCATCCGCGTCATGGTTGCAGATGACGACGAGGTGTTCCGTTGCGGGCTGGCTTCTTTGGCGCAAATGTTTCCTCGGATTGTCATAGTGGGCGAAGCATCGGATGGGATCGAGGCTGTGGAGCTCGCCGCAGAGTTGGCGCCCGACATCTTGCTCATGGATGTCAGGATGCCAAAACTGTCTGGAATAGAGGCTACTTCAAGAATTCGCGAGGAGGTACCGACCACGCGCATTCTCATGCTCACAGTTTCCGACGAAGAAGAAGACCTTTTTCAAGCTCTCAAAGCTGGTGCGGTTGGATACCTCCTGAAGGGAGCGGACCTTGGGGAGGTCAAAGCGGCTGTGGAAGCTGTCTATCAAGGCGAATCTTTCATCTCGCCCCAGATGGCGACGAAGCTCATATCGGAGTTTACGTCACTGGCCAAAGAGCACGAAGAGCGTCGCCCCAAGATCACGAGGCGGGAGCGAGAAGTGCTTCAGTGTTTAGCAAAGGGGATGTCTAACAAGAAGATCGCAGAGGAGCTTTACATCTCAGAGAACACTGTCAAAAATCACGTTCGGAACATATTAGAAAAGCTCCAGCTGAGTTCCCGCATAGAGGCTGCTACCTACGCTATCAAGCAGAATCTTGGTCAGGGTCAGTGAGTTCATCGGCCGAGCACTCGCTCGGCTTGCGTATGGCAGCGAACCTTTCTGATAGATGCGTGTACGGCGCTGGCTCATACCAATCGCCCTGTGATTGCGGGGTCATCAATCCTTGTCAAAATGCAGAGGTAAAAGTCCCGACATAACCAGTAAGTTCGCGTATTTGTAGATTCAGTTGCTTCCAGGCGTAATCGGTGTCCGACCAGCTTGCTGCCACCCAGATCACAGCGGCCTCGCGGACAGGGATTAGACTTCTATCCGTGGTCTGTTAGGAAATCGGTATGTCGCTTATATCTAAAATTCTGCGATTCGGAGAAGGCAAGAAGCTAAAACTCCTCTCGGCAGTCGCCGAGGCCGTCAACGAGCTTGAGCCCCAGATGCAAAGTCTCACCGACGCTGAACTCCGGGGTAAAACGGCAGAGTTCAAAACGCGTATTGAAAACGGCGAAAGTCTCGACGACCTGATGGCCGAGGCATTCGCTGTCGTCCGGGAGGCGGCCCGTCGCACTCTCGGCCAACGTCACTTTGACGTACAAATCATGGGCGGTGCCGCCCTGCATTTCGGATGGATAGCCGAGATGAAAACCGGAGAGGGAAAAACGCTCGTCTCGACGCTGCCAGTTTATCTCAATGCGCTCGAAGGTAAAGGCGTACACATGGTCACTGTCAACGATTACCTGGCAAAGCGCGATGCCGAGTGGATGGGAGTTGTCCACAGATTCTTGGGTTTAGAAGTGGGGTTGATTCTCCCCACTATGTCTACTGAGGAACGGCGCGCCGCGTATCGGGCTGACATCACATACGGGACGAACAACGAGTTTGGCTTTGATTACTTGAGAGACAACATGGCAATGTCGCCGGACGAAATAGTCCAAAGGGGACACAACTACGCCATCGTCGACGAAGTCGACTCGATCCTCATAGACGAGGCCAGAACTCCTCTTATCATCTCCGGCCGCCTCGCAGACTCAGCCCGCTGGTACAAGGAGTTCGCCCGAATAGCCAGCCGGTTGCGAAAAGAAGTGCACTACGAGGTGGACGAGGCAAAACACCAGGTAGCTGTCACAGAGGAGGGAGTCGCAGCGGTAGAGGAGATGTTAGGTGTGGAAAATCTTTATGACCACGTCAATGCCGACTTAGTTCATCACCTCAACGTTGCCCTCAAAGCAAAGGAGCTCTACAAGCGAGACGTTGATTATCTCGTCAGGGACGGTGAGGTTTTGATAGTTGACGAGTTCACAGGAAGAATTTTGCATGGCAGGCGCTACTCGGAAGGACTTCACCAAGCTATAGAGGCAAAAGAGGGCGTGCGCATCAAGGAAGAAAATCAAACACTCGCCACTATTACGCTCCAAAACTATTTTCGGCTCTACGAAAAACTTGCCGGGATGACGGGCACTGCCGCTACTGAAGCAGCGGAGTTTGCTCACACCTACGGATTGGAAGTTGTGGAAATTCCTACCAACCTTCCCGTTCGGAGGATTGATCATCCAGATGTCGTATACAAGACAGAGGATGCGAAATTCTCCGCCATCGTAGAAGACATTGCCGAAAGGCATGAGCGCGGCCAACCCATTCTCATCGGGACTATTTCGATCGAAAAGTCCGAGAGGCTCAGCCGATACCTGGACAAACGTGGAATACCGCATCACGTATTGAACGCCAAACACCATGAGAAAGAAGCTGTTATTATCGCCCAAGCAGGTCGCCTTGGAGCCGTGACAGTTGCCACGAATATGGCGGGGAGAGGCGTTGATATTATGTTAGGGGGAAATCCAGAGTTCCTCGCAAAAGAAGAGTATAAAAAGCGGTATGGCGACGAAGAGGTAGATGAAGAAAAGTATCGAGCGTTGCTTGAAACTTTTAAAAAACAGTGTGCAGAAGAGAGGGAAAAAGTTATTGAGCTCGGTGGTCTGTATGTAATAGGCACCGAGCGGCATGAGTCGAGGAGAATCGACAACCAGCTTCGTGGTCGCTCAGGTCGACAGGGCGATCCAGGAGAGAGCCGCTTCTACCTCAGTCTTGAGGACGATCTGATGCGCCTTTTTGCATCGGATCGGGTCGCTTGGGTTATGGAGCGTCTAAGGGTACCGGACGATGTTCCAATTGAGGCAAAGATGGTCACTAAGGTAATTGAAAAAGCTCAGAGACAGGTCGAGGCACAGAACTTTGATATTCGTAAAAACGTACTCAAGTACGACGACGTTATGAACAAGCAGCGCGAGGTAATTTACAAGCGCCGTAGACAAGTTCTAGAAGGAGAAGATATTCATGAAGAAACACTTCAGGATATCGCAGATGTCCTTGAAAAGAAGGTGCACGAGATTTTGGAGGGCAAAGATCCAGAAGAGTACGACTTTGAGGAGCTCCTTCTATATTTGAAGGAAATCTATCCAACTCGACTTACGACTGATGAATTGTACAAACTTCAACGTCCAGGCATAGAAGACATCATTCAGTTGGTATTGGAAGACGCGTTAGATCAGTACGCGGAGAAAGAACAGAGCCTGGGGACCGAGTCTCTTCGAGAGCTAGAGAGACGAGTGCTTTTGTCGGTAATCGACAGGCGATGGATAGAGCACCTCTACGAAATGGATTACTTGAGGGAGGGGATTCATCTTAGAGCTATTGGACAAGAGGATCCACTGGTTGCATATCAAGCCGATGGTTTCAGAATGTTTTCCGAGATGATGGAGGGGATTAAAGAAGACTTTGTCAAATATGTGTGTCATATGGAGATTGTCGCCCAGGAGCCGACAAGGCGCGTAGCCGGCCTCAAGCAGATTTCTGCAACGGAGGCAGAGGCCGCTGGAGGCGCCATCAAAGCAGGCGAGTACACCAGAGCTCTTGGCGGGCAGATGCCAGGCGAGACTGGCTCAGAAGAGGGAGATCGTTCCGAGCCCATACGGGCCGAAAAAGTTCCGCGCAACGCGCCGTGCCCTTGTGGATCCGGCAAAAAGTACAAGCTATGTCACGGTTCACTGAGGGACTAGCGAGAAAGCAAGGAGGGAGATGTCGAAAAAGAGACAGGACTTCATCGGCGAGCAGGGCTCCGAAAAAGCACCGTTACCCGGGAGCGATAGAAAAGATGCATCCAAGGAGTTTGGGGTGGTATCGGAGTGGGTACGGCCGAAGCTGGCCGAGTTGAGCACTCGCCTGGACTCGGCAAAGGAGTATCTTTGACATACCTGGCCTTCGGGACTCGATAGAACACCTTGAAGAGCAGACTTCTTCTCGTGATTTATGGAGCGATGCCACCAAAGCCAGAGACCTTCTTACAAAGCTCTCACAAGCAAAGGACACCGTCGAGAGGGTCGGATCTCTTGGCCGGGAGCTTGAAGACGCTAAGGCTTTGTACGAGCTAGCGACTGAGGAGCACGACTTAGAAGCTCTCAAAGAAGCCGCGTCTTTGGTCGAAGAAGTCGAGCGCCAAATCGCCAATCTAGAGCTCGAGACGCTTTTTACGGGTGAGTTCGACGACCGGGATGCAATCCTTTCTATTCACCCCGGTGCAGGGGGAACAGACTCTGCTGACTGGGCCGACATGCTGCTGCGAATGTATCTCAGGTGGGCTGATCGCTCGGGTATGCGGTACGACGTAAACGAATATCAAGAAGGGGAGGAAGCGGGCCTCAAATCGGCGACCGTCACGATTTCTGGGCCTCATGCCTACGGGAAGCTGGTCGGGGAGAGAGGAGTTCACAGGCTAGTGCGCATATCTCCGTTCGACGCCGGCGCCAGACGCCACACCTCTTTTGCAGCCGTAGATGTGATTCCTGTGGTAGAAGAAGACTCCGAGGTCGAGATCGATGACGAAGACCTCAAAATCGAAACGTTTCGCTCCTCGGGACACGGTGGCCAGCATGTAAACGTCACAGACTCGGCTGTACGAATCACCCACATTCCTACCGGCATCGTCGTCTCATGTCAGAACGAGCGCAGTCAGATACAGAACCGAGCGAAGGCTTTCCAGATCCTCCGAGCGCGCTTGGCGGAGTTGCGAAGAAGGCAGAGAGAAGAAGAAATGGCCAAGATCCGCGGGGAGCAAAAGCAGGTCGCTTTTGGGAGCCAGATAAGATCTTATGTTCTGCACCCCTACAGGCAAGTCAAAGATGCTAGGACTGGCGTGGAAACTTCCTCGGTGGAACAGGTACTAGATGGCGACATCGACATGTTTATCGAGGCATACCTAAAGGCGAGACGCAGCGGCCAGCTAGAGTAACCAGTCTATCTCTGATTTGCGAGTTTCCGCACGGTATCTGCTATAGAAGACGCAGAGATTCCAGCTCGATCTCTAAGCTGCTCTGGCTTACCCGATCCTGGCATTCCGTACACAGCTAGCTTTACAACCGGCGGGATCCGGTAACCGTCTAGGGAGCCTCTAATCGAGCTGGGGTCTGTGATAGCTCGACATACCGCGTCCCCCAATCCGCCTTCGGGCCTGTGATCTTCTACGGTCACCATAGCCTCAACAGAGGCCGCTATCTCCCTCAGGAGCGTGGCGGCAATGGGCTTTATCGAGTAGGCATCTATCACTATGATCGGCAGGCCAGCGGAGTCGAGTTCCTCGGCGGCTGCAAGTGCCTCGTGGACGGTTACTCCTGTAGCTACCACTGCGAATTTGGCACCTTCTGGGCTGCGAAGAACCTTCGCTCCCCCCGGTTCGAATTCCTCCTCCGGATCGTAAATCACCGGTGTGGAGTTTCTCGCTGTTCTCAAGTACGAAATGCCCTCGAGATCGAGCATGCGCTCGAGCATCGAAACCGTGGAGTTTCCGTCGGCTGGACACAGGACCGTTGAGGAGTAGACCGAGCTCATCATCGCCAGGTCTTCGAGTCCCATCTGAGATGGTCCGTCTTCTCCAATAGAAACGCCGGCGTGTGATCCACACAGCTTGAGGTTCGCTCGCCCAATCGAAGCCATTCGAATGAAGTCATGGGCTCTCGTAAGGAAAGCAGCGAAGGTGCTGCAAAAGACAGGGCGACCCAACGCGGCGATCCCTGTTGCCGCTCCCACCATGCACTGCTCTTCTATGAACATCTCGATATATCTGTCGGGGTGAGCTTTTTCGAATATCTCGGCATACGTCGAGTTGGACACCTCGGCGTCCATTACATACAAATCTGGGCGCACTTCTCCGATGGCAGCTAGAGTCTCGCCATATGCCTGCCTCGTAGCCACAGCTTGGGTGTATTTGGGACGCTTAGATAGATATAGGGGATCTTGTTTCCAGTCGGGAGCAGGCTCGTTTCTTGCGGAGCTGCTTTTAGGCATGCGCTTCCTTGAGGCAGATGCCCTTTCCGCTGCCGCCAAACTAGCGTGATCTGGAGCTTTTACCGAGATCCGAATGTTCTTCTGACCGCCCAGAGTCGAGATAGCCTCAGCGGCCATCTGAGGGGGAAGGGGCTTTCCGTGCCATCCGTTCTTGTCCTCGAGAGCCGGCACCCCAAAGCCCTTCTTCGTTTTGGCAATTACTGCTGTGGGTTTGCCCGATTCCATCGCAGCGGTGGTATAAGCTCGATCTATCTCGATGCAGTCGTGTCCATCGATGACAAGCGCAGACCATCCAAAAGCCTCAAAGCGCTGCTTATAGGCATCGACGTTCCATCCAAGCTGGGTCTGTCCCCTCTGGCCCAGGCGGTTCACGTCCACGATGGCGACCAAGTTCGAGAGCTGATAGTACGCCGCGGTCTGGACTGCTTCCCAAACCGATCCCTCAGAGGTTTCGCTATCTCCCATAAGAACCCAGACTCTATAGGGGAGGTCTTCGCGCTGCGCAAGTAGCGCCATGCCGACCCCCACTGCTAGTCCCTGCCCTAGCGACCCCGATGCCACATCGATTCCCGGGAGAAGGGGGACCGGGTGCCCCTCTAACGGACTGTCTAGCTTTCGAAGCGTGAGGAGCTCTTCGTCGGAGATCCACCCCGCAGCCTTCATCGCTGCATACAGCCCAGGCGCACCGTGTCCCTTAGAGAGAACAAACCTATCGTTAGCAAGGCTTTTAGGGTTAGATGGATCGAAGCGAAGATGTGTCCCAAAAAGCACCGCCAGAAGGTGGGCGGCCGACATGGCGGTGGTGGGATGTCCAGAGCCAGCTTCGGTCGTGCATCTGATTGCGTCTATGGCGATCTGGGCTGCCAAATCCTGCAATAGAGCGTATTTGTCATGACTAGTCTGCGAAGCACCCAATTGGGTTTGGGCGGTATCGGCACAATCGTGCACAGCGTTCTCCGACACCGGAGTTGCAGCACTGTTTTTTTCTGGGACGTTGTGCTCGCTCACTCGGCCTCCCTCCAGCTATTGGGGTTTTTCTGGCACACCTGAATGGTGAGAGCCGTAAATCTCTACGAGATCAATTGCAGTTTAGGCTAGTCCCCGGTGGTAACATTCCCTACGTGCTTTCTGAGTCCACGAATTGGGCGGGCGGAATCCGGGGCGCATTGTCGTCGATCCGTAAAAGGACTTATCCGTGATATCCGCTGAACACGTCACCAAAATTTATAAGACCGGCACCAAGGCCCTAGATGACGTCACCCTCAGCATCGACAAGGGGGAGTTCGTTTTCTTGGTCGGGCCTTCGGGCTCGGGCAAATCTACGTTCATCAGGCTTTTGATACGGGAGGAGAAGCCGACGTCTGGCAACCTCTGGGTCGCCGGTAAACTCGTGACCAAGCTGAACTCTTGGCGGGTGCCCTACCTGCGCCGCAACATCGGATGCGTCTTCCAAGACTTCAAGCTTTTGCCTAATAAAACGGTGTTCGAGAACGTTGCCTTCGCTATGCAGGTGATCGGTAGGCCCAAACAAGCGATCCAGACGCACGTCCCTCAGATTCTGGAGCTCGTAGGGCTCCGAGAAAAGGCCGACTCCTATCCAGATCAACTTTCTGGAGGAGAGCAACAAAGAGTTTCTATAGCCCGGGCATTCGTCAATCGTCCCCTGGTGCTTTTGTGTGATGAACCTACGGGGAACTTAGATCCGAAAACTTCGGTTGGAATCATGAGATTGTTGGATCGAATCAATAAGACGGGTACGACCGTGTTGATGGCAACCCACGACCACTCGATTGTCGACTCTATGCGGCGCCGCGTTATACAACTGGAGGAGGGTCGCGTGGTAAGGGACGAAGACCGGGGGATGTACGCTATCGGTTGATCTCTACGCTGTACGGATGAGCGGGTTCGTACCATGCCATTCTGCTATACGACGCGATTAGCGCAGAGATGGCCCAAAGTTTCGAAATTTCCAGTGCTGTCTAATAAGTGGAGGAAGCGGACCACTTGAGGCTTGGATATTTCATAGGCGAGGCGTTACAGAACATAAAGCGCAACCTTTTGATGGCGGTTTCGGCCACCTTGACCGTCGCAATCTCGTTGGCTCTCTTCGGCAGTGTGCTCGTTCTACGGCAATGGACCCACACGCTGGTTGGAAGGTGGCGGGGGAACATCGAGATCAACCTTTTTCTCCGGACGGATGCTTCCGAACCCCAGATCGAGGCGATACAAGCCAAGATCGCATCGATGCCAGAGGTAAAAGAGTACAAGTATGTCTCGCGAGAAGAGGCGCTCCAAGAGTTCCGGGAGATGTTCAAGGACAAGCGGGAACTCGTTGAGAATGTCGACTCTTCCATCCTGCCGCCCTCTTTTCGTCTAAAGCTTCGCGATCCTGAGCAAGTGGATGTTGTGGCAGACCAACTCTCGGGCCTTCCCGGCGTGGACGAGGTCCAGACCGCCAACGAGACGATAAAGCGCCTCTCGCGCATTACCAACGTGCTCACCGCAGGGATGGCCCTATTCGTCGTGGTCTTTGGGCTTGCAGCAGTCTTGCTCATCGCCAACACTATCCGACTCGCTGTCTTCGCTAGGCGCCGCGAGATCGGAATCATGAAGTTAGTGGGGGCTACGAACTGGTTCGTGCGAGTCCCATTCATGATTGAGGGGTTGTTGGCCGGACTGGTCGGAAGCCTTCTAGCTGGGGTTGCAGTGTGGGGCTTGGTCGTGCTAATGCAGCGGGTGCAGAGCTACGCGCCGCTGTTGGATGCCACGATAGGGGCGTCGACTGCGACTCAGGTAGTTCTCTTGACGGCCGCGCTCGGAGTGATTGTAGGAGCGCTTGGTAGCGGAATAGCCCTCAGGCGCTTCCTGGACGTCTAGGGCTTAGGGCGTCCGGGCTTCGTTTTGTCGTCGCCAGTACCGTGTTACCAATTTAGGCGCAAGGCGCATGCTCAATGAACGCGCTGTAGGTATTCGATACTTACCTTCGAGATCTCGTACTACCACTAAGTAGCGATTTCAGAGATTGGTCACAGAGAAGCGTAAGCTCCGATTAGGTAGGTGGGGCCGCATTGTCCAACAGGTAGGGCTGTTTTTCGAAGAGCTCGAACAGCAAGAACGAGGAGATCTCGATTGGACCCCGAGCAGCGCGCATCTACAACGAGGCTGAGCCACGATCGCTGTAGAGACAGACGTGCCATTGCTTTGTCCTTTCTCATGGGTGCACGAGCTATCTTGGTTGCGTTAATGCTCGTGGTTGTGATGTCGATCTTTCCCGGATCGGCACTTGGACAGTACGGCACCGACTCGGACGTCGCGGGACGCCGTGTTGGCGATCGCCTGGCTGAGATTCGGCGCCGCCTCGAAGAGACCTCTCGAAACAGCCAAGATCTTCTGGTCCTCATAGGAGAGTCCGACCGGCGCCTTCAAGAAATCAATTCGATCTTGGTGGAGTTGGAACCAAAGGTTGCCGCCGCAAGAGCCCGACTGGGTAAGGCCCAGTCCGAGCTCGATGAGGCAACGTCTATGTATCTCGCAAAGGTTGCTCAAGTCGACGAAGCGGAGCAACGCTATTTTCTTCTCCGCCAACGCGTAGCAGCTCGAATAGCGAGAGCTTACAAAGACTCGTCATTTATTGAAATATCGGTGATCCTCGAGGCTCGAAGCATCTCTGAGCTCGGTTGGCGGCGGACTTATCTCGATTCTGTTGTGGCTCGAGATAGAAAGGATCAAGTGGAGTTGATAGCCCTGAGGGACCGACTGGATTCTGAGAGGGCTCTTCTCGAAGATACAAAGAACTTGCTTATCTCTCGCCGCAACGTCGTTCAAGAACAGACCGAAGAGGTCATCTCGCTGTATAAGGCCAATCTAGAAGCGCGCGATCTTGCCCAAAAGGAGCTCGAGAACCACAGGGAGCTCCTATCGATGGTTTTGGCCGACCGGGCCGAGGCCCTGCGGATGCTCGACTCATTGGAGGGGGTCTCGGACGAAGCAAAGAGAGAGCTGCTCGCTACTGCGAGCCAGGGAAGCCCAACAGTCATTCCTGGATTTTTTGTTTGGCCTGCTGATGGTCCACTCACCTCCGGATTCGGGCCGCGACTTCATCCAATTGCCGGCGTAGTCCGCCAGCACAACGGGATCGACATCGGCGCTCCGTATGGAGCGCCGGTTCGGGCGGCTGCATCGGGTACCGTGATCAAGGCTGGCGCTATGGGCGGCTATGGACTCGTGGTCGTTATCGATCATGGAAACGGACTCTCGACCCTTTATGCACACCAATCGAGAATTCTGGTATCTCCTGGAAGCTCAATTTCCCAAGGAGCTGTGGTGGGGGAGGTGGGTTCGACGGGTTACTCGACCGGCCCCCATCTACATTTCGAGGTGCGCATCAATGGGGAGCCAGTCGATCCAATGCAATGGTTTCCTAACAAGGCCTCATCGGGCTGATCCGCGCCTTGGGGAGACAGGAATGCCATCTCGGAAGTTGCAAAAATCGGATTTTTCTAAGACCGGGACATTCGGCCAGCACGGCCGAAGAATTTTGGTCTCGAACAGAAAGGCGCGCCACGACTACGAAGTCATCGACACCATAGAAACTGGTATCGAGCTTCGAGGCTCAGAGGTCAAGTCGCTGAGGGAGGGTAAGGGGAGCCTTCAGGATTCTTTTGCTGTGATTCGGCGGGGAGAGCTTTTTCTGAAAAACGCGCACATTCCTCGCTACTCGCACACCTCTGACAAGGCGGTGGACGAGCGGCGAGATCGCAAGCTCTTGGCCCACAAAAAAGAAATCAGACAGCTCTTGGGCAAGGTAGCACAAGCTGGACTCACCCTGGTTCCGCTTCAGATGTACTTAGACCACGGCTTGGTGAAGGTAGAGCTTGCGCTCGCTCGGGGGAGAAGGAAGTACGACAAGAGGGCAATGTTAAAGGAGCGAGAACACAAAAGAGAGATCGAGCGAGTGACAAAATCCCGAAACCGGATAGGAGGAGCCTGAGCATGCCACGACTGGCTTCACCATGAAAGTGGCCCGAGTACTATCGCGGGAGTGATACGAAACCGAGGGTTGTTAGAGTAAAAGGTGCTGGGCCCATAGCTAAGGATCTTTTGGGGGTGAATGGTTTCGACCCCGGGGGCTTTGGGCGAGAGAAGCGAGCCGAGGCTCCGGTCACCTCGATAAAAACCGGGACCAACAATCAAGTGCGGACGAAAACGTCGCACTGGCTGCCTAATTAACTGAGCAGCCCGTCCTCCGAGGCCCGCCCGCGGTCTTGGACAGGGCGTCAGAATGCGGGCTTACCCCGCAGGGGTGCGCAGCCCTCGGACGGGGAACATCAAGCGCTGCGATAGGCCCAGCGGCTGTGCCGATGCAGCTGCTGGGCTGAAGCTCCGACATCGGCTGCGCTCGGAGATGCTCTCGCCGGAGACCCGGGGGACGCGGGTTCGACTCCCGCCACCTCCACCAGTCGTGATAAATCGAGCAGCCTGGTCAGCTTGAGGAGATAGAGGCCTCGGTGCCCGAGCGGTATTCGTCCTTTAATTTGCTAATACTCCCATTAGCCTGCGAGCCCCGCAGAGAACCGCGTAAGCAAGTGTGGTAGCAACCACGCCAATAAAAAAGACGAGCCCCAGTACCAAAGAGCAGCTTCCGCCCGAGCCAGCCTGTCCCAGCTGACGCTGATATCTCCCAGACACCGGTGATCGAAATGCAGCCGTAAGCGCTCGGCCAATCTTGCGCTCGCGCCCGCTTCGTGTGAGCGGGATTCCTATACTCCTGGAGATATCAGATTTGACTCGCGATACCCCTATCAATCGTCGCCACGAAAAGCCACCCTTGTTACCCATTCAAGCCCTCCATTCTCGACTAGTAAAGGTAGCCACCGATTTCTACCGAGGGGATGTCCAATGGCCTTCGATAGGTATATCTTCGATATATCTTCGCGCCAGGGTATGTCATCTACTGACTCCATCGCGGTTCCCTCACGGTCCTGTTCGTTGCTTTCGACGCATTGTGTTTTGCAGAGCCACCTAGAAGAGAGCAGCACGAACACGGGAGGTAGTCTTGTTCGATAGTTACAGCGATAGTGGGAAGCGTGTAGACTTTCGGAATGTCCACAGGGGTTTTACCGTGCTAAAACCCGATTGTCTTCGAGTCTCGAACCAAGGAGTTTGTGCGGCATGACACAGTTTCCGCCCGGGTTTTTGTGGGGAACGGCGACTGCTGCATACCAGATCGAGGGAGCCGTAAAAGAAGATGGCCGTGGTGAGTCGATTTGGGATGTTTTCTCCCACACTCCCGGAAAGACTTATCGCGGAGACACCGGCGACGTCGCGTGCGATCACTATCATCGATTCCGAGACGACGTCGCGCTCATGAAGAGCCTCAACCTAAATGCATATCGGTTTTCCGTGTCGTGGCCGAGGGTAATTCCCGAAGGCACAGGACCGGTCAATCAAAAGGGATTGGACTTTTACAAAGCACTCGTGGACGAGTTGATCGAGGCGGAGATTCGTCCCTTTGTCACCTTGTTCCACTGGGACCTTCCGCAGGCACTGCAAGAAAAGGGCGGGTTTGCGAACAGAGACATTGTCGGCGCATTCGAAAACTACGCTGCCGTGCTAAAAGACGCTCTCGGAGACCGGGTAAAGGATTGGATTACTCTCAACGAGCCCTCGGTGTATTCATTTATGGGGCACGTCCTCGGTGTGCATGCGCCGGGGATCAACGATCCAAAAGCGGCAGCCGTTGCCCATCATCTGCTGTTGGCGCACGGCGTAGCCGCCAGACTACTCAAGGAAGACCCATCTGCATCGGTCGGAACCACCCTTGCGATAACCGCAGTGGAGCCTGCAACCCAAAGCGAGCAGGACATCAAAGGCGCTAAATACGCAGACGCCTTACAAAACAGAGTCTTTTTAGATCCATTGTTTGGCAGAGGGTATCCAACTGAGATGTCCGAGGTATTTCCACCTGTCCCTATCGAAGAAGGCGACTTGGAGACCATCGCTGCCCCGATCGATTTTTTGGGTGTGAACTACTACACGCGACTTCTCGCATCCGGGAACGACTCTTCTCCCTTGAAGTTTTTTCCAATTGAGGGACCAGGGCCGAAAACAGCTATGGGATGGGAGGTTTATCCCAAAGGGCTAAAAGATGTCTTGGTTCGGATTTATCGGGAGTATGGAGAGCCGCTGCTATATGTGACAGAAAACGGTGCTGCTTTCGACGACAAGCCGCCAAAAGACGGCAAAGTAGAGGATCCTGAACGCCTCGAGTACATAAGGACTCATCTCCAAGCTGTTGCTGAGGCAATAGCTGACGGGGTTCGAGTGGGCGGGTATTTTTGCTGGTCACTCATGGACAACTTCGAGTGGTCTTTCGGCTTTTCCAAGCGTTTCGGGATAGTCTATGTTGACTACTCAACCCAGCAGCGGATCGTCAAGGCATCGGGGAAATTCTACGCAAGGGTTGTGTCAGAGAACGCATTGGGGTGACAGAAAGGCGCGCCGGCCCCACACTATCGGAGAGGTCCGGTTGGCGACGTCCGCAAGGAGAGTATGTTGGTCGCCTGCCCACGCTGTGGTAGCGAGAACCGTGACGGCGTTGTGCTGTGCTCTAACTGTGGAACCGTGCTTCCGTCACGGGCAGAACGAGGGCAACGGACTGCCGAGAGGCTGCACGCATCGCTTCCCATTGTTGATCGTGGAGTCGCATCAGTCTCGCATATGGAAGGAGGAGAGCTGAGCCAAGATCAGGGCGGGGCCGCGCGCCAGCGTGCGGCAAGAGCTGTAGGCGAACACAGCTTTCAGCGGGAGTCGGGAGAAGCTGGAGCTCAGCCCTACCGTAGAAAGACGCTGCAGTCCACGTCATTCGATTCGTCGAATTGGATCCAACGGCAGGCCCCTTCGGAGTGGCTTTTGGAGCCGAGCGACCTGGGGCCTTTGGTAGTAGGTCCTACGACGTTCGGCTTCATGCTCCTCGCAGCCGCTTTATTAGTGGTAGCAGCGGTGACACCGTTAGTCGTGGCGACGGCCGTTGACAGCGCCAGCACCGTTTCGACGATTCTCAGATACTCACCTATTGACAGCGCAGCTCTAGGCGTTGCGGGTGTCTTTGTATTGCTGGGGCGCCGCCGAGGATGGACAATTCTGCGTCTTTTAGTGGTGCTCACAGCCTTGGTCGGATACCTTGTCTGGCGTTACTTCACGTTCGGTTCGATACCCATCGACGCCGGGGAGCTTGCTATACAACATGTCCGTCTGGGACCAGCATGGTATCTGTCGGCCCTGGGCACAGCTTTCGTCGGGATCGGATTTGTCTCTGCCGTGAGGGGCCACTTCTGACCCAGCGAATTCCCCTGGCTAGCATGGCGCGATTGATTCTTCCCTCCGAATTGAGAGCGCAAATCACCGAGTGGTGCCTTTCCCACTATCCCAACGAGGCTTGCGGCCTGATCGCTGGCAGGCGAGGTGAACTATGCGTGGAGAGGGTTTATCCGATTGCGAACATAGAAGTCGAAAAGCCTTCGTCTCGCTACTTCATGGATCCCCGCGGTCAATGGAAGGCTATGAGGGACGCTGAGACGTCAGGACTAGAAGTGATAGGAGCCTTTCACTCGCACGTCCGCTCCGAACCTTACCCGAGCGCGACCGATGTGGAGCTGGCTATGTATCCAGAGTGGATATGGGTGATTGTGTCGCTGCGTTGCAGAGACGAGCCTGAGTTGCGGGCCTATACGATACGGGACAGCGCTGCAGACGAGGTGGAGATCTCGGTTGGGAAGTGAGTATCTCTGCTTAGCTAGAATTCACAGCGGCTTTATCGGGTTTATATAAAAAGAGCGAGACCGAGCGGTAGGTCATAGTGGGGTAAGACCTCCGCATTTTGCGGCCGGTCCTCTCCTTGATAAGTTTTGTCCTACCAGATGAAGAAAGAAGTGACAACAATCAGTTCTAGAGAACGGGAAGGGAACAGGTGGCAGTAGAAGTCCGACTTCCGGCGGTCCTTCGTCGTTATACGGATGGAAAAGGGGTCGTCGAGGCCGAGGGTGGGAATCTAAAAGAGCTCATCGCCAACCTGGACTCCAAGCACCCTGGAATTGCCGATCAACTAATTGCCGATGGAGATCTCCACAGATTCGTGAATATCTACATCAATGACGAAGATGTAAGGTACCTAGGGAAGCTCGCTGCCCCGATAAAGGACAACGACGTAGTGTCGATCTTGCCGGCAGTGGCCGGGGGCAGCTTACCAACAGCGTGAAGTAGTGCTTTACGACTCTGTAATCGACCTGATCGGCGGTACTCCGTTGGTCAGGCTATCCAGATTGAGCCCGAAGCCGGGCGTTCACCTTTACGCAAAGCTTGAAGGACAAAACCCCACAGGAAGCGTAAAAGATAGAATTGCCCTCGCGATGATCCAGGCCGCAGAGGCAGAGGGCAAGCTTCAACCTGGAGACCATCTTCTAGAGCCAACCTCGGGCAACACAGGTATTTCTTTGGCGATGCTCGCACGGCTACGGGGGTATCGGTTTACGGCGGTGATGCCAGAGAATGTCAGTCCAGAGCGTTCGCAACTGTTGCGAATATTCGGGGCGGAGATTGTTCTTTCTCCAGCGGACGAAGGATCCAACGGATCCATCAAACTCGCCGAAAAGCTAGCCGGTAGCCGCGATTACATTATGCTTTTTCAATACGCCAATCCTGACAATCCCGGCGCCCATTACTCGACTACGGGACCCGAGATTTTAGAGGACTGTCCGGAAATCGACTACTTCGTGGCAGGATTGGGAACCGGTGGCACTTTGGTGGGTGTGGGAAGATTTCTTAAGGAGAAAAAGCCTGACGTCAAAGTAGTTGCGGTCGAGCCTCCAGCGGGCGAATTAGTTCAAGGGCTTAGGAGTTTGGAGGAAGGCTATATTCCACCCGTTTTCGACCCAGAAGTCCTCGACCGAAAGTTTTTGATCAAGGCCCGGGAATCCGTGTTTTATACACGCAGGCTCACCGAGACAGAAGGAATATTCGCAGGGCTATCCTCCGGCGCCGCACTCGCTGGTGCACTTCGTCTGGCCGAAGAAATAAACGAGGGCAACATTGTGGTGCTCTTGCCTGAGGGTGGTTGGAAGTATCTGTCGACGGGGGCGTGGACCGATCCCATTGACGAGGTCTCTGAGCGCGCCTCCAAGATGGTGTACTTCTAGAGCCGCGACCAGAAAGAGAGCAGCGTGGCAGATCCTAGACCCATTGGGATATTTGACTCAGGGGTCGGGGGGCTTACCGTTGCCAGAGCCATTGTCGATCTCATGCCCAACGAGAGCGTGATTTACGTGGGAGACTCGGCGAGGGGTCCCTACGGGGATCTCGACTTGGATGTCGTGAGGTCCTATGCTCTCGAGATAGTGGAGTATCTGGCTTCTCGTGACGTAAAAATCGTGGTCATTGCGTGTAACACAGCGTCTTCGGCTGCGTTGGATCGTGCGAGGGAGCGCTTCCATGGGCTACCGGTCATGGGAGTAGTTGAACCAGGGATACACTCCGCTCTGCAGGCTAGCTCGACAGGCAAGATCGGATTGATCGGGACTCGCGGAACCATAGCTTCCGGCGCCTACGACGAGGCTCTGAGGGCCACGGGAAAGCGGGCGGAACTCTTCAGTCAGGCCTGTCCCGGTCTTGTTGAGTTCGTAGAGGCAGGAAAAACTGACGGGCGAGAAGTCGAGGAATTGTCCCGCTCTTACCTGGAACCGCTCCTCGACAAAGGGATAGACACGTTGCTTCTGGGATGCACTCACTACCCTCTTTTGGCTAGGGTGCTCAAACGCATAGTCGGGGACGAAGTCACGCTGGTAGACTCGGCAGATTCGACTGCCTTTGCGGTATACCAATTGCTGGCTTCTACGGGGATGTTACGCAGGGAATCGACACCGAGTGAGCGACACTTCGTATGTAGCGGTGATCCCGAGGTGTTTCTCCAAGCAGGAGTCAAGTTCTTCGGCCCGGAGGTCGACAGCGTTGAAAAAGTAGTCTGGCACAGTGAGCCCCGCGCAGCCGGGGGAGGCAGCCTATGAAGTTTACGGTTATTGGTTGTTCGGGGACATACCCGACGCATGAGTCACCATGCTCGGCCTATCTTTTCTCCGCCGAGGGATACAATTTGCTCGTTGACTTGGGGCCAGGGACATTCGTTGCGTTGCAGAGATATATTGACCTCGGAGACCTTGATGCGCTTCTGCTTACGCACTTTCACCCGGACCACTGCATAGACATCTATCCCCTCTACTATGCGCTTCGATTCAGCGACTCATTCGAACGGAAGATTTCTGTATATGCACCAGGAGGTGCCGAGAGCAGTCTTTTCGGGTTTTTGTCCGGAGACTCGAAAGAGGAGTTTGCGCGCATTTTTGCCATGGAGCGAGTCTCAGGTGGTAACAAACTGCAACTCGGTCCCTTTGATGTAGAACTATCCGCCACTAATCATCCAATAGAGACGCTCGCAGTGGCAGTGTCCAATGGTAGAGCAACGGTTACCTACTCGGCGGATACTGGTCCCGGCGGCGGCTTTCCAGAGCTAGCTGCTAAGGCCGATGTCGTCGTGTGTGAAGCGACCTACGAGCGGGAGGGACAGGGTCCCCCAATCCATCTCGCCTCCAGGCAAGCTGCCCAGATTGTCAAAGAGAGTGGGGCCGCTCGACTGGTACTTACACATCGCTTCCCCACCTGTGACAGAGACCGCTGGTTTGAAGAGGCTGCCTCAACTTACGGTGGCGTCATAGATGCAGCGTTTCCCGGCTTGGAGCTTGATTTGTAGGGTGATGAGTAGACGACTGTTGGATTTCTGCCTAACATGCGCAAACTGCAGTGATTAAGAGATAGAGAGGCGGGTTGTGACCACTGTCCATTCTGAAACCGAACAAGGACTCATAAGGGCGGATTCGAGGATTCCCGAGGCAGCGCGGAAGCCTCGGTTTACTCGCGGGATCAACCTCTATGCTGAGGGATCGGTGTTGGTCGAGATGGGCAACACCAAGGTCTTATGTACGGCAACTGTCGAAGACCGGGTGCCCGCCTGGCTGAGGGGGTCTGGCTCTGGGTGGGTGACAGCCGAGTATCAGATGCTCCCCAGAGCCACCAAAGAGAGGACCCCTCGGGAGGCCGAACAGGGAAGAATCCAAGGGCGAACATCTGAAATCAAGCGGCTAATCGGGAGGGCGCTCCGCTCTGTGGTGCGAAGAGACTTGATGAGTGAACGCCAGGTGATCATTGACTGCGATGTACTACAAGCAGATGGAGGTACTCGAACCGCCTCGGTCTCCGGGGCAATGGTCGCTCTATATGACGCTCTCGCTTACATGGTACGAGAGAAGATGTGCGAACAGATCCCGCTTCTCGACCTGTGTGCCGCAGTGAGCGTCGGAATCGTAGAGGGGGTCCCGTACCTTGACCTCACCTACGAAGAGGATTCCCGAGCCGAAGTAGACCTAAACGTCGTCATGACTGGTTCTGGAAAGATTGTTGAAGTTCAGGGAACAGCCGAGGGCCTTCCTTTCTCCAAAAGAGAACTCGACGAGCTTTTGGGCCTAGCAGAGTGGGGAATTTCCTCGATCATTGAGGCTCAGAGAGCTGCGCTCGGAATTCCAGTGCCAGAGGGTGGAGGCGTCGAAGTTTCTCTTCCAGGGCGGATCTTTGCTTATAAAAGCAGTTTGCCTCAGCCCCCACCCATGCCTTCTCCGGTCGGGGGTAGGGGATTTCTAGGATCCGCTCCGGAAGCGTAGGTAGAAATCAGAATCCAAAAGAGCCAGCCTTTATGAAGGCGGTTATCGCTACCCGAAACCCGGACAAACTGAAAGAGATAATAGGGATCCTATCTGAGGTCCTGTCGGATACTCCGATCGAGTTGGTTGGAGAGGACGAACTGGGACCATGGGATCCCCCGGAAGAGGCGGGTTCCACTGTCGAAGAGAACGCACTGATTAAGGCCACCCGAGTCTCTCAGCAATTTGGAATTCCGGCCATCGCGGACGACACAGCATTAGAGGTGGATGCTCTGGGCGGTGAACCAGGGGTTTACAGTGCCAGGTATGCCGGGGTCGGCTGTACGTATAAAGACAATCGCACCAAAGTCTTAGAAGAACTGAAGCGTAGAGGGAAATCGTGCGATAGGAGAGCGCGTTTTAGAACGGTCGCTGTTGCGGTCGGATTTCCAGGCGGGACGGTGATATCCGAAGGCGTCGTGGAAGGCTGGATCTCCGAGTGCGAGCGGGGTAGTGGCGGATTCGGCTACGACCCAATATTTGTTCCCGAAGGGTTTGACAAGACGTTCGCCGAGATGTCTCAGGACGAAAAAAATAATATAAGCCACCGTGGTAAAGCCTTTAGAAGACTTGCCACCGAGCTACGCTTGAGACTTGATATCCGGGACTTTTGACTCTTGCCTCCGGGCTTCTGTCTCGATAGCTGAGGAGTTTGTGTCGCATTCTCGGATTAAGTGGAAGGTTGCTACGACGAAGAGCGTGAGTTCGGGAGCGCTACTCTCCCGGTGCTTGTGCGAGAGGGGGGACTCGAACCCCCACGCCCGAAGGCACTGGCTCCTAAGGCCAGCGCGTCTGCCAATTCCGCCACTCTCGCGGGAAGTGTTTCATAGGTCTTGCACCGATATTGTCAAGCCGAGCGCGTTCTAACCAGCGATTAGTTAAGCGTCGAGCGTTGTTTGGCCATAAATTTTACGACAGCGAATGTGGGTGATACCCGCCGAGATGGTGGAGAAATGCGCCCTTTGGGTGGTAAATGGGTTATCCGCTCAAGACAACGAGACCCAACTCTCAATATCTTCGAGTTGCTCGCTGGTACGGAGATATCCCTCAAGAGGCTCTGGAGATCCGTATACCGGTAGATGACACCGAAAGAAGAGAGGCTCTTCTTGCTAAAGGAGCGCCTAGAGGGTATCGCCAGCCAGCTAGGCGAGGCGGTAACTGTGAAACGGGTTTCCCAAAGTGCGGACCTTCCCGGGGATCATCCGCACACTCGGGGTCTTTCTAGGATTGCGCTCGAGGCGGTGTCGAACGCTATACGCCACGGCAAGGCATCCCGAGTGGACATCGAGTTCCGGATCGAGGAGGATGTTATGACTTTGATGAGCGAGGATAACGGCCTGGGATTCGATGTTGCGGTGGTCTCCCAGGGATGTATGCACCGATTACATGGTGCGCGAGGATCGGTAGCGTAAGCTTCATGTCGAAAACTTCTACTTCGGTGGCCTCGAATCCCGCTTGCTCTATGAGCTCTTTGGTCGGCCGGTTGAGGTGGCAACCGCCTGCAAAGCGGCTCCAAAGGGGATTTAGTCGGTGCTGCCAGGCGGCTATGCGCCGGTTAGGCGATTCTATGTGCTCAAAGACCAACAGTCTGCCATGAGGCTTGAGCACCCTTGCCGCCTCAGAGAGCGCTGTGGGGGCGTCTTGCACCGAGCAAAGCGTAAGAGTCGAGACCACGCAGTCAAATGATTCATCTTTGAAGGGGAGATATTCGCCGGCAGCTCTCGTGATCGAGACAGCGGGCTTCGGGGTGGTTTTAGCGATTTTCGATCGGAGCCTCGTGAGCATAGCCGAATCCGGTTCTATCAGATCTATATGGGTAACTTGTGGCGGATAGTGTTTGAGGTTTTCGCCGGTTCCTGCTCCTAGCTCGAGAACTCTCCCGTAGGAGCCTGCGAGGAGGCGACGTCTGAGCTTGCCGATGGATCCCTGTTCGGCCACAGCGGCCAAGAACGAGTAGAAAGCGGCGAAGATGCGATGTGGTTTGCGTTTGCGGTCTGGCATCGAGCAACAGGACAGACGATACTTCATATCTGGCTTTGGCACCAAACGAGGGCACGGACAGCATACGGAATTTATCTATCTTCCATGACTCTGGAGAACTCGGTGGGCCGCCAGGGACTCGAACCCCGAACCTACGGATTAAGAGTCCGTTGCTCTGCCAGTTGAGCTAGCGGCCCGAGCACCACCGGGCACGCGAGTCTACAACGCACAAGGACTTCTTTGGATGCCAAAACCTCCATGCATGTCCCGTGCACGTAGCAAATCCTCGATCCAATCCGCTCCTAGATACTTAGCTTTTCTATTCGAGGGCTTTTCGGTTTCGCAAAAATCCGTCATGATTATGCAATCGGCTTTGACGGTTTCCCTAGACCGCAGCGCACGGCGAGTAGGCAACAGTAGCTAGACGATAACCGAAGGACGTATGGCTCATATAAAGGTAGGGGTATCGCTTTATCCGCAACACTGCAGTGTTGAGGAGTTACGAGGCGCTTGGACTGAAGCCGAGCAGATAGGTGCAGACAGCTGCTGGATTTGGGATCACTTCTTTCCGCTTACAGGAGATCCCAGAGGACGACACTTCGAATGTTGGTCGCTTCTGGCCTGTATGGCAGCCGACACGAACCGTGTGAGCCTCGGCCCACTGGTAAGTTGTGTTTCCTACCGCAATCCGGATCTTCTGGCCGACATAGCAAGAACGGTGGACCACATCAGCAAGGGACGCCTCGCTCTCGGCCTCGGAGCGGGATGGTTCAAGAAAGACTACGACGAGTACGGATACGAGTTTGGAACTGCCGCCGAGCGAATCGATTTCTTAGAGTCTGCCTGTCAGCGAATCCGCAGTCGGCTGGAAAAACTGAATCCCACGCCGCTCGGTAGGGTGCCCATTTTGATAGGTGGGAGCGGAGAGAAGAAAACTCTGCGGATTGTGGCACGGTACGCAGATGCCTGGAATACTTTCGGTCCTGTCGACAACTTCAAGCGAAAAGTCGAGGTGCTGGAGCGGTGGTGCGACAGGGAAGGCCGCGATCTAGCTGAGATAGAAAAAACGGTTTTGATCCAAGGATTTGGGTCTCAAGAGTCTTGGGACCGGGAACTAAAAAGCATGGACAGCTACGTCGAAGCCGGGGTGGATCATTTCATATTGGGTATAGGTCATCCCTTCGACCTCGGTCCGCTCCGCGACTTTGTGGATGCTGCTAGAGGGTTCAACTCGAGCGGTAAATAAACCCGCTCAAGGCCGAGGCCCATGAGGTGAATTGCGTGCATTCATAGCTGGGGTGACCGACGGGACTCGAACCCGCGACCTTCAGGGCCACAACCTGACGCTCTAACCGTCTGAGCTACGGCCACCACGTCTTTACAAGCTTTATCAGTTTTTCAGCGTTTTGCGTCTGAGGCTTTGTCCCTCCTCTGGGCACCCCCGAACTGCAGCCGGCGTGACCTTTCTCTCACACGGCCGGCCGCGATGGTTCTCCAGACGAGCTGCACCACTAGATCTCGATGGCCCGAGACCTAGCGATACTCCCTTCTTCGATAGAGGAGGGCTGCGCCCAAAGGTGAATACTGCCAAAGCAGAGTCGAAGTCCAGGCCACTTTTCGGGGACAAGAGCAGTATAGTCTCCGCCTTTCGTCTCGATACTCCTAAGGACTCAATCCATACTCATCGCAGCTGGGTTAGCGATTTCTAACTCGCTAGGTACCCCCAGTCTTTTGAATCCGAAGCGCCGAGATACCCCCGTTCTCGCATTGACGTCCAGCGGTCCCCACCAATTACGAGGTGATCGAGGAAAGCTATGTCCAAAAACTCAGCGCAGGTGCGAAGTCTGTCGGTGACTGCTATGTCGTGTCGACTCGGATCGAGGCTTCCGGAGGGGTGATTGTGAGCGAGTATGAAAGCGCAAGCACGTTCGCGCAGAAGGCCGCTGAATAAAATCTTGGGGTCGATAATCGAACGGTCGAGACCTCCAGAAAAGACCACTCTCGCTGAGATGGGTCCGTGTGCAGCATCCAACGACAAGACAGCGACCCGCTCTTGCGGACTGTCTGCCAGCAGCGCGACAAAATGAGGCGCTGCGTCGTCGGGCGATCGCACTACTGGCTCGACACAGCGTGCCCGTGCTCTGCGCAAAATTTCCCACGAAGCGAGCAGTCGTCTTGCTTCGGATTCACATACGCCTGCAGCGATGAGCTCAGTGGAGTCCGCGCCTGCCAGACTGCGCATGCACGGGAAGCTGGCGGCAAGTGTGGTTCCATAGCCGGGAAGAGCCATTGAGTAGAGGGAGGCGTCGTCGGCCGATCTGATCTCGGAGTCTATGTCTTGCTCGAGGAGAACCTCACTACACTGACTCGGGCTCTTTCCCATTCGAAATCCCCCCTCTTCAAATGGACCAATCTAGCGCCAAAGTATCTCCAAAGCGTTTGGAGACTAAATATGCTGCGGCTTTTTAAGAACCTCTGTGAAGATAAGAGAACACAGCAAGCTTCGGCATTATCGACGATACAGCCGGGGTACGACATTTCGATGGGAAGCGCGGGGAGCAAAAGAGTCGAGCGACGATACTTTCAGTCGCTGCCGCCGGGACGGACGGACCAAGACATCACTCACTATTGCGGTCACCTCCGGCCAGATGTCGACCTATCTGACTAGCTAAGAAGTCCGCAGGAATCTACCCAACTTCCGCTTCACTGAGCCCCGATGGATACATAGCGCCCGAAGGAATGGCCACGGAGAAGTGAGGGGCGAAGCGTTTGACCTTACGGCCATCACCTTGCTGTTGGACCGCTGGAATGGTCAGATCCGAGCCCATGGATCTTGCTAACAAGCTGCGCGCCCGGAGGGATTCGAACCCCCGACCAAGAGATTAGAAGTCTCCTGCTCTGTCCCCTGAGCTACGGGCGCAGCCAGAAATCTACACGGCCCGGCGTCAGAGCACGATGGGAAAGGTCGCTTTAGTCACACGCCGTGTCGTATCATCTTTGCCTAGCACGCTTAAGCTCCACTGTCGAGGCGGACCCGTGCACAAAGCGCGGCTAAAGGGCCGCCCAAAATCGTAGCGTGTACAAAGACGCCCAATGGCTTTCAAAATCTAGATCCTGGGTACTGGGCAAAGAAACTCTTTGCAAAGCTCCGCCAAGGCCCTAGTTCGAAGAGCGGGGGACCGGTAGGCTATGCCAATTCGGGAAAAAAGATCCCTATTTCTCGTGCAGCGGACCCCGGCGAGTCCGACCCGTGGATTAGATTTTCCGTGATCTCCAGCCCAAAGTCGCCCCTTATGGTGCCGGGGGCCGCAGCGGCCGGATCCGTAGACCCCATGAGGGTGCGAACCACCGATATAGCCTCACGCCCTTCGACTACCATCACTACAGACATTCCCGAAGTTATAAAAGACACCAAGTCCTCGTAGAATGGCTTCCCTTTGTGTTCCTCGTAGTGACGCTCGGCAAGCTCTTTGGTGATCTCCATTGAGCGGATACCGACGATTTTCAGCTGCTTTCGCTCTATACGGGAGACGATCTCTCCGATTAACTGACGCCTAACGGCGTCCGGCTTGACAATTACAAGTGTTCTCTCCACGTCTCGACCTCACTGTGTTCTCGCTTCAGCCTCACCGTTTCAGTGCCGCCACAATGTAGCATCTCGCCCGAGGACTAGGGTACCTAGCGAGAGGTTAGAGGCAGCCTAGGCACTCTTTTTTGAGAACTAAAGCTATGCCTTCATACAAGGCGAATAGATGCCTTCACAGAGGGTTCCCACCTAGATTTCGGGAACCCCAACGAGATAGGTGCGCGCCTCTCCGATCAAGTAGAGCGAGCCCGTAACTAAGACGAGGTCGTCATCGGAGGCCGCTCTCTTGGCTGCATCCAAAGCCGCGACCACGTCGGGGTTTGCTGAGACGGAGTCGATTCCTACTTTTCGCGCCGCAGATGCAAGGTTCTCGGCTGGAGCAGACCTCGCGAGTGCCGTTTGGGTGGTGAACACCGATGCTCCCACGCCACCGAGCGCCGCCAGCATTGGCAAGTAGTCCTTGTCGGCGAAGACTCCAAAGACCACGTGAAGCCGGTCGTAGGCGAAGCTCTCCCGGACTGCATCAATGCAGGCGGCCATGCCAGCCGGGTTGTGCGCTCCATCGAGGACCACGAGGGGATGACGGGAGACCACTTCCATCCGGCCGGGAGAGGTTGTCTGTGACAAAGCGGCTTCTACGATCGCCCGGTCGATCGAGGACTCGCACAGCGCCTCACATGCCGCGATTGCGACCGCAGCGTTGTGAGCTTGGAAGCTCCCGAACAGTGGCAAAAAGAGATCCTCGTAGGTGTCGTAGATACCCTTGACAGAGATGAGCTGTCCCCCCACGGCCGGCTTTCTCTCCAACAATCGAAAGTCATCTCCGTTCTTTATAACTTGGTCTGCGCCTGAGTCGGTTGCTACCGACTCGAAGATCTCGACTATGTCTGGCTGGGTTTCCCCGACGATTAGGAGGGAGCCCTCTTTTATGATTCCTGCTTTTTCTGCAGCGATTAGCGGGGGAGTACTGCCGAGGTACTCCACGTGGTCCACGGAGACGTTCGTCACAACGGCCACATCGGCGTCCGCGACGTTAGTGGCGTCCCACTTGCCTCCCATTCCGACCTCGACGACTTGCACACTCACCGGTGCGTCGGCGAAGGCGGCAAAGGCCATGAGAGTTACCATCTCGAAATA
The DNA here is from genome assembly GCA_040289475.1 of Acidimicrobiia bacterium. Taxonomy (NCBI): domain Bacteria; kingdom Bacillati; phylum Actinomycetota; class Acidimicrobiia; species Acidimicrobiia bacterium. Next base: position 27,974 of record PSLF01000018.1, read on the forward strand.
GGACGGCTTCTCTCCGCTTAGGCGTTCGAGCTCGGCTGCAGCCACGTATGCATCGGCAAACGCCGAAGCAAATCTCTGCTTGTCGAGGGGCTCAAGGTCTATCTCTATTCGTTCGTTTACAACTTGGAGATGCGGGGAGGTGTACGTTCCGGTGCGAAGTCCGGCTGCTTGGAGAATCGAAGAAACCATCCGTGCGGTGCTCGTCTTTCCATTGGTGCCAGTGATATGTATTACAGGAGCGCAGCGGTGTGGATCTCCTATCGCGCTGACCAAGGCCTCCATTCGCGACAAACCGGGTTTTATCCCTAGATTGGTGAGGGTCTCTAGGTATTGGAGGGCCTCTGTATAGGTGGCATCCCGGTAGGTCGCTGGCATCTCAGCCCAGCCTTTCACTATCTATGCTGTCCGAGATCAGCTAAGGCCTCTTCGAGGCTGGCTCTTTCTTGAAAGAATGCTTCGAGCTTCGCCCGCTCCTTCTCAACTACTTCAACAGGAGCCTTGGATACGAACTGGGAGTCCTCGAGCTTTCTGGATGCTCTTTCGATCTCCGCCTCTACTTTCGCTAGCTGTGCTCGAATGCGTTTGGACTCCTCGTCTATATCGAACACTCCGGCTGTCTCTATCCAGATCTGCGCTAGCTGAGCTGCAAGCCTTAACGAACCTTCGCTT
>PSLF01000019.1 GCA_040289475.1 Acidimicrobiia bacterium
CAGTTCAAGCTCCCGGATGAGCAGGCCGGCCATGATCGTCTTGCCGGCGCCGGCGTCGTCGGCCAGCAAGAACCGGACTCGGGCGAGTTTGAGCAGGTGATCGTAGACAGCCTCTAGTTGGTGCGGCAGGGGGTCCACCCGAGAGATGGACAGGCCGAAGTACGGGTCGAACTCGTAGGCGATGCCGAGGGAATACGCTTGCAGCCCGAGCCGGACAAGGCGCCCGTCGCCGTCGTAGGAGTGTCGAGCATCGAGGATGGTGAGGGCCTCGATATCGCGAGTCGTGAGGATGACGCTGCGGAACCGCTCCGACTGCGTGCCGACCAACCCCACCACCCACGTGTCCGGGCCGTTCGGGCGCACGGTCTCCACGCGCATTGGCTCGTCGAACAGCGAACCGGAGAGAATCTGGCCTTCAGCTAGGATCTTCTCGCTCATCTCCGAGTTTTCTTTGGCAACAACGGCTCCGTCTCCTCCTCCGTACTAGCACTTCCATCATCTCCACCAAACTTCTCAGCGGAAAATGTAGTCGCCCGTTTGCCGTCGTCTTGTTGATCACAGAGAGATCTCGTTGATCACAGAGAGATAGGTAATAAAGCCTCCCTAAGTCTGTTGGCCGCGCCTCGGTTCGTGTAATCGTCCAAGCCCCAAGTTGGTGGCCAAACGTTGTCATTAATCATGGCAACAGGTACCGACATTTTGGTGTGGAAGCATCGGGAACCAGGTCCCAAGGCCGCACGAACGACGCTTCGAGGGCTGCCAGCAGCCCGAATTGCTGGTCTGGGTAGTCCGGCGCGATCGGAGCAGCGCACTCCACCACGGGATCGAAGTCACTCATAGCTGAATGGGAGCCGCCTGTTGTTTTGCAGCCGAACAGCTAGAGTTGGCGCACACCCCTCTGCCAACAGGCGAGTGCAGTTCGCCTGGACGGCTCTTCGATTTACAGGATTACTGCGCCCTTGTTGCCCTAGAACGCACGCTCAGATTCGCGTGCACTTTTACTTCCACAAGAAGTTGACCTGCTGCGCATCGAACTAGCTCCGGACAGCATTCTGGAAGTGGAGCTATGCCGGTACAAAGCCTACAGAGACGTCAGCAAAAAATACGAACCATTGGCTACCCAAACGTAGCTCGGGTCGTGTAGATAAATAACCTGAGACCTGCAATGCTAGTTCTCTCAGTGCCAGCACGGCACGCCAGAAGTCAATGTCGGTGAGGCTGTCATGTTCTTGGAAGGTCATCCACTACTTATGCTCCAGATATTTAACCTCCAAGAGCCGCCAGTATGCCTATGAAAACGAACACTCCAAAGATCGTCAGATCGACAGCTCCTATCACCATTGCTGTTGTGGCCTCCTTGAGGATATGAGCAGGAACAGCGATTTCCATCAGCGTCTTCCGCGAATCAAGGGCCATCACAAACGCAACCAACCCACACGCTAATGCACCTAACGATAAGACAAAAGTAATCAGCGCTGGAGCGGCTGTACGTGTGGCGAGTAATGCACCTACCGAGAAGACCAAAGTAATGGCGAACACTAAACCAGCGATTCCCCAGACCTTAGCTTTTCTTGCTCGATCCAACGCACGCTCGACGTCTCTTCCAAGATAAGTAGCAGGCAATCCGGGAAAAGCTGCACCGGGAATAGGCAACGTATACAGCTGAGGAGTCGGTGGCGGTACAGCTACGATCCTGGCATTAGCTGAAACTCCCGGGTTGCCTTGAGCGGGCGGTGGCGGACTTTGAGTCGCGCTAGGTGGGGTCGATTGGGGGCCAGCCGTCTCGCCTGCCAATACGGCATCAGTGTCCGAACTCGGAACCGGCAAAACTGTCCGCACTTGATACTTGTGCCCGCCGGGACAGTAGTACCAAGTAGCGGTAGGAGTCGACCGCATCGTGATCGGCAGCTGGCCACACTCAGGACAACCTTGTGCGATCATTTCGGCCTCCCCAGCTTTTGGGAATTTGGGGCCATTTTATCACGGTGGATCAGGGAACGATGGGGGGGTGAATACCCCGGTCCCTTATTGGGCTGCTGCGTGTCGCCAGCTGAGCGCGTCCGAGTAAATCCGATAGCGCTGAGTTTTTCCAGCAATAGTAGTCGAGTCCGATGGAGAATTCGCACACCATCGGCCAGACATGTCAGTCAGCTCGGGGTAACGGGCCGAGGCTAGCTCGCCGTCCTTGACAATATCTGCACCGCCAGCCACATATGCACGCGCAAGCCTCGCAGCGTCGGCAGGGAGAGAACTTTCGGAAATTGGGCGACAACTAGAGGAATCCTCGGGGGGAATTGAAAGCGCTCTTCCGCCTGAATGCTGTCCACAGCCGGCACCCACGTGGTCTCTCAGGTACCAATAGTCCAGGCCTGCAAGTATTCCTTTTGAGCAGGAGTTAGCACGTCTATCTCAATACCCATCGAGTCAAGTTTGAGCCGGGCGACTTCGGTGTCTATCTCGGCAGGAACGTTGTAAACCTTGTTTTCTAAGCGGTCGTGGTTCTTGACGATCCATTCGCTTACCAGAGCTTGGTTCGCAAATGACATATCCATGACTGCTGCAGGATGCCCTTCCGCAGCACCGAGGTTGACCAACCTTCCCGACGCCAGCACCACCAGGCGCCGTCCGTCCTCCATCACGTACTCATCTGCGAAAGCGCGCACCTCTCGCTTTTCCTTGGCCAGAGCCTCGAGTGCTCCCAGATCGATCTCGATGTCAAAGTGACCGGAGTTGGCCATGATAGCTCCGTCTTTCATGACCTCGAAATGCTCTCGCCTCAAGACGTCGCGGTCGCCGGTGGCAGTGATGAAAATGTCGCCTATGCGGGCTGCATCGTTCATCTTCATGACGAAGTACCCGTCCATGACTGCTTCGAGGGCTCTCAAAGGATCGACTTCGGTCACGACAACGCGTGCACCTAAGCCAGAAGCCCGCATGGCGATTCCGCGTCCGCAGAATCCGTATCCCGATACCACTACCACCTTGCCTGCGATCAAGACGTTGGTAGCCCGGATTATCCCGTCCATCGTCGATTGTCCGGTTCCGTAGCGGTTATCGAAGAGATGCTTGGTGTTCGCATCATTCACTGCCACTATCGGGTACGCAAGTGCGCCTTCGGCCTCCATCGCCCTCAAGCGAATAACTCCGGTAGTTGTCTCCTCGGATCCGCCGATCACCGTCTCGCACTGCTGGCGGCGTTCTTTATGAAGCGTAGATACCAAGTCACAGCCGTCGTCCATCGTCATAGTAGGAGACGCATCGAGGCATGTGTAAAGGTGTCTGTAGTAAGTAGCGCTGTCTTCTCCTTTACGGGCAAAGACCGGAACGCCTTCGTCCCGAACCAAGCTTGCCGCCACATCGTCTTGCGTAGAGAGAGGATTGGATGCACACAGGTAGACCTCGGCACCCCCGTCGCGCAAGGTTCGCACTAAGTTCGCCGTCTCCGTGGTCACATGAAGACATGCCGCTATGCGCTGGCCTTCGAGTGGGCGTTCCTTTGCAAACCTGGCCCTGATAGCGGCAAGGACCGGCATCTGACGGTCAGCCCACGCAATGCGCCTCGCCCCCTCCGGAGCTAGTGACTCATCTGAGATGTCGTAATTAGCTTCCACTTGCCCTCGCTTGGATCTCAAGTATCCGCCGGCCGCCTATACCTATACAAAAGAGTCGGCGCCGGGCCACCCTCAAAGACGCTTTTTTAGCTCTTCTATTGCAGCGACAGGACCTGGGTCTATGCCCTCTCCCACCGCTAGATATAAGCTGGCGTAATCGCACACGTATATCAAATCGAGGAGCTGCCCCAAAGGATGGTCTCCCCGAGCGTGGACCTCGGATACACCCGCTACACACTCTCTGATGATCTCGCGAGTGAGCTCAAACCGTTTGCGGACCTGCGGATGCTCAAAGTCGTTTCTCAGCTCAACAAGGTGGATCAGCTGACGAGTGATGTCACCATGCTGCCCCCATCCTGCGAGCTCGTTGTGGTCAAGCTCTGGGTAAACGCTCCAGAACGCAGGGGACTTGGCGTTCTCATTGATTTGGCATTTAAATCGCTGGGCCGCAACAGCAGCGATACCCGATCCGTAGATCAATGGGATTTTCCTAGAAATCTCTGTGGCGAGTTTTTTTGCGGGGTTTATTTCTGTGGGTACATCTGGAAGTAAACTGCTACGGCGGGCCTGAAGGTGGCTTACAGCTGCGGCGAGCTCGTGCTCAAACCCTCCCCACATCCCCATCTTCTCCATAATCGTAAATACAGGCACTAGCATAGATGCAAGGGCTGCCCTGGGTTGGATCCCAGCAGGTACTGGCACGAATGCAAATCCATTTTCTTCAGCTAACTCCTTTAGATACCCACCAGAGCTCACAACTACTACCTTGGATGAGCTTTCGATTGCGTGGGTAGTAGCTTCGATCGTCTCCTCAGTATTGCCCGAATAAGATACCGAGAACACCAGGGAGTGCGGACCCAGACACCCAGGAGAACGATAATCCTTCACCACGACAATCGGCAGACCGCATCGCTCGGCCATGAGTGCCTCTACTATGTTGCCTACTATGCCCGAGCCTCCCATCCCCAAGACAAAGATGTTCTCAATTCCGTCGGGATTTGGGGGATCGACCTGAGAAGCGGCCTTCGAGGCTTCGGCGAGCTGCTCCGGAAAAGAGGCAGCCAGACCAAACATTCCCAATGAATCGATCTCTTCGAGGTCGGAGAGTTCGTCTAGATTTCGCACTCTAGTTCTCTTTATCTAGCCTTTTTGTCTTACATTCTCTTCCAAGCGCTCTTCCAAGCGCTCAGTCCTGCTGCTCTCCGCTCGAATCGCTATCTTGACGAGCAGGGCGCTCGGCTTCTTCAACCAGCATCACGGGTATGCCATCTCGGACCGGGTATCTAAGCCCACATTTCAAACAGACAATCACTGACTCTTCTTCTTTGTATTCGACATCGCCCTTGCAGTCGGGGCAGGCAAGAATCTCAAGGAGTTCCCGATCTACGGACACCTCCACCTCCTCTCGTCGCTAGTTTCTGGAATCCTTAGTACCTCAAAACCTGTGATCTACCCCCCTGGCATTGGTTAGGCCACTGATGCATCGCCTCGCAACAATGTGGTCGATGTTGCATCTGGCGGCGTAACCTGCACACTTTACACTACGCCTTGTTGTAAGTGTGCTGCGAGACTAATTGCAGCTCCTGCTGAGCCGTGGCCCGTGGCGCCGAAAACTCGGCGGCCTCAGCCTCTCACTACCTTCATCACCTTGGGAAGCTCTTGGTCGAGAATTTCTTGCGACTCTGCCTCCATATTCAGGCGAAGGAGCGGCTCTGTGTTGGATGGTCTCAAGTTGAACCAAAAGGTCGGGTACGAGATCGTGAGTCCGTCAGTCCAATCCTGTTGGCCGTCGGGGTAAGCCTTCGCAACGGCCTCTAGTATCGCCTTCGGATCCTCCACTGCAGTGTTGATCTCGCCGGATGAAAAGTAGCGCTCGAGTGGCTTTCGAAGCTCTGACAACGGTTCGCCTCGTAGAGCAATTTCTTCGAGAACTATAAGGGCTGCGATTATCCCCGAGTCAGCTCTGAAATTGTCCCTGAAGTAGTAGTGTCCCGAGTGCTCGCCGCCAAAGTAGGCTCCGGTCTCTGCCATCACCTTTTTTATAAAGCTGTGGCCGACTCGTGTACGTATAGGTACACCCCCGTTCTCCTCGATGATCTCGGGTACCGCTCGAGAGCAGATCAAGTTGTAGATGATTTTCTCGCCTGGATGTTTCCGCAATACCGCGCGTGCGACTAGAGATGTCGTAAGCGATCCTGAGCATGGATTGGCTCGGTCGTCGACGATGAAAACCCGATCTGCATCACCGTCGAAAGCAAGTCCTAAGTGTGCGTTTCTCTTCAACACCTCGGCTCTTAGATCCGCGAGGTTCTCGGGTTGGATCGGATCGGGAGGATGGTTGGGAAAGCTCCCGTCCAATTCAAGGTAGAGAGGTACAACCTCAATGGGTAAAGTCTCGAAAACCGCTGGCACTACGAGCCCGGCCATGCCGTTGGCTGCATCCACAACGACAGTGGAAGGCTTGAGCACGTCCTTGTCGATAAAGGATCTACAGTGTTCTGCATAGTCCGCCAACAGGTCGCGCTCGGCGATTTTGCCGTGTTTCAATGCAGGACGGTAGGACTTCCTGTCTAGCTTTTCACAACGCCTCTTCAGATCAGCCAGCCCGGTCTCTTCCGAGATCGGAGAAGCCTTCGGCCCACAGAACTTAGCTCCGTTGTACTCGGGAGGGTTATGCGAAGCCGTAAAGACAGTTCCGGGGAGATCTAAGGTACCCGAGGCAAAATACAACATGTCGGTACTGGCCAATCCCAGGCGAACGACGTTGGAGCCCGCTGATGTAACTCCTTCGATAAATGCTTCTTCCAACTCCGGGGAAGAGAGGCGACAATCACGAGCTACAACGATATCCTTGCCTTCCCACATCTCCGCAAATGCCACACCCAAGGACCATGCAACGTCCTCGTTGATCTGAGAGGGGTACACACCCCTGACATCGTATGCTTTGAAGATCTCGGGATTAGAAAGCACGATCTCGAGGTATTCCTCCGCGTGAGCCTACATAAGCTCAGCATACGCTGATCACTGCGTGCCCTCTCAATTGGGCACGTCTCCCTGTGGCAACCGGGAAAATAACGGGTGGAATACTAACAGGAGTCCGATTTACCCCCATCGGCTTTAGGATCCACCCCATTGTCTAGGTGCTGGGATGATCCCAGCTTACGAATAGCTCAAAATCGGGGGAGTGAGTCTGGAGGAGGGGCAAACACGTGCCTTACCTAGAACCTGCAAGCCGCCATCCCGTCATCTACTTCGAAGAGGTAGGTGTGGGACCTGTAGTCCTACTGGTGCACGGGTGGGGAACGACTAGCCGCATCTGGGATCCAGTCGTGGCAGAACTTTCGCGAGAAGCCCGCGTGATCACTTTTGACCTTAGAGGGCACGGAAAATCGGAGGTACTCAACGTTCGCCATGACGTCGAAACGTTCGCCTCTGACATCCAGCTTGTAATAAGCGAGCTCAGCCTTTCGGAGGTTGTTTTGTGCGGCTGGGATCTCGGTGCCCAGGCAGCACTTCTTTACGCTGCTAGAGGAGCAAGTGGCCTGAGGGGGATGGTTCTCGCTTCGACTATGCCGTTTTACCTCGACATTTCTCCCAAGACGACCAACTGGAATAAAGAGTTTTTGACTGAACTAGCAGAACTGGCTTCCCTTCCTCGACCCGTCTTTTTGAAAAATTACCTGAGCCGCTATTTCTCTCGGCAGCCCCATGACGAAGTGGTCGATTGGCTGGTTTCGCTGGGTCTAGAGGTGCCGGCATGGGTAAGCGCAGACTGTTCTGCAAGCCAGTTCTCTATCGACCTCCGTCCAGCCCTAGGCTCGATTGGAGTATCCACTTTGGTAATCCACGGCCGTAAGGATCAGATATGTACTTTCGAGGCAGCGGAGTACCTGAACGAAGCGCTTCCTAACTCACAACTTGCGGCATTCGACGACTCGGGACACCTGCCTCAACTGGAGGAGCGTCGGCGTTTCGTCGACGAAGTTCTCAACTTCGTCGATCCATCCAGAACTTCTCGGCGGCCTTGAACCTGCGCTCGTCTGTTCCATATGCCAGCTAGCAATGCCGACCCGTTGTACTCACTTTGTACCTGGCGCATCGCTAACGTTTTCGATAGCGTCAACTGGCAAGAGGCCTCGCTGAGATCATGCCGAAACTTCTAAGACGTATTGTTACTGTTTCGAGATAACGGACTTTTACAGCAATTATTCCCCATACCGTTGCCAAAAACAGGCCTGCCACTTTTGATAGCTGCTATCTCGGCAGGATAGCGTCGGTGATTATGTCATTTCCTTGCGCCATAGCTGGCCCATGCTTTGGGGCTGGAGGTGGCGCATGGGAGATCGCCAGGGAAGCGGAGGGCGTTCGCCAAAGCCCGACCGAGGTTACTTGGACGGCAAGCTCTTCAAAAAGTGGCGGGAGGAAGCTGGGATCTCGCTCAGGGAGTTCTGCCGCCGATTCAAGCAGAAGACGGGAATTACGATTGCAGACTCCAACCTATCCGCAATGGAACAAGGGCGCAGAAGGCTGCCCGACGAGGTAATTACCTACGGCGCAGAGATTCTCGGCCGAGACCCTCTGGACTTTCCTGAGTATCGACTTCGCCAAATCCCCGTGGATGTTCTCACCGATCCATTCGCCGATCGACTTTTGCGAATGCTAGTGCGTATGCGAGAGCTTGACGAGCTACAGCGCGCAGAGCTAAGAGGATCTGCCAAGCTGCTAGAGCTAATGGAGGAAGAGGTATCCTACTCTGGCATGAGCGAGCGCGGCGGCGCTGCTTCGACTACTGGAGAGAAAGAGCCCCAAGGCTTTTCTAGAGACTCGAGTCCACGACCTGTGGGGGAAACCGACAAAAGCGCAACGATCGAGGCGCGCCACAAAAAAGAGGTGGCTCCCAAAACAAGACGAAATTCCAAGCGCTGACAAACCGATGGCTAGCGAAAGAATCACACTACCAAAACGTCTCGCCTCGATAAGGCCGCAGATCGACCGAGAACTCTCCCCGGAACAATCGGACCCCCTACCGCAGGTATCCTTCGGCGAAGTACCACTCGGTGGACAGTGAATCCAGCCCCATCGAGGCGCTTCCGCCTTTAGCTTTCCACCCCGTAGGGCTCGAGTAGTAGAAATAGCTAGTCCGCTCAGCGACGAATGGTTGGCCATTGGTCGACTCCAGAACCGTCGATGCCGAGACGGGCCCCACAATCGAACCTAAATTCAGCGTCGTCCTGGAAAGGGGCCGAAGGGATAGATCCCTTATGACTGGTGAGCCTCCCTGGACCATGAAAGTCGCTCTTACTACAGCGGTATCTGTCAGCGGATTGGACAATAGAACCCAGGTGTCGAAGCCAGGCCCGGAGTATCCCTCGGTTAGGTACCACTTCGTTCGAGGCGCAGGTGTGGGCTCTGCGACTGAACCATCTGTTATCCCGTGGTAGTTGAAGTACTCTGCCCGTTCCGCAGCAATTGGTACGTTCGATCTCAACGTTATCGCGTAGCTCGTACCGGACACTCCTGGGACGGTGGATGCTAGAAGCGTTGCTCTAGATCGAGGCGCCACTCCGACTGTCGTGACCTTTGGAGTAGATCCCTCGACGAAGAACGAGACGTCAACTGCAGCCCGAGTCGTAGTGGGATTCTGTAGCAACACCCAAGTGTCGAAACCAGGCCCGGAGTATCCCTCGGCAAAGTGCCACTCTTTCGACGTCTGGGCCAAAGCTGGCGCAGCTGCACCCCCGTCCCGCTGCTCCCCACTCACCGGCGAACGGTACCGAAAATAAGTAGAGCGCTCCACTACCACGGGAATATCCGCCTCCACGGAGGTCGAAAATGCGGCAAAGGAGAAACCTGTTACCGTCGATGGGGCCAACGTGTATCGCCAGTTCGGTCCAATCGCAACCGATACAGTCTGGGTGTAGCCGTCGTCTCTCATAAGAGTAAAACGGACGTTTGTCGAGCTAGTCTGCGGGTTGAACACCTCGATGTAAGTGTCGAACTCGTCGGTCTCGTACCCCTCGGCCAAGAACCAGCTCGTTCGGGGCTGCTTTATCCCCTCGGAGCTGTGGCCGCCGAGCCATCCCCTGTATCCAAAGTACATTGCTCTCTCGGCTGCGATAGGTAGATCGGAGGTAACTTTTACCGCTATCTCGCCGGGCGGAGCCAGGTCGTTCAGGCGGACGCTTGAGCGCGAGTTGGGGGGGAGATCATAGCGGAACTCTGCTGGCGACTGGCCTGCTCTCTGAATACTGAGAGTTGCCGCTGTTGGAGAAGAATTAGGGTTCAAAAGAAGGATCCACTCGTCAAATCCCGGCTCTGGCTGGGTGTACACCTTTATTGAACGGAGTCCCAGAGCTGCGCGGAAAGCACCCCCCTTTATCCATTTGGACGTTGCAACACCTCCCTGCATCCCATGGAGCACTGCCCAAGCCAGCCCTCCGCCCTGTGTCCTCCGACTCAGGTCTATGGCAAAAACAGTGTCCATACCGAAAGCTGCTGCAATCTCACCGGACGTAAACGAGACAGACCATTGCCGGTAAGGGTTGTCGGGTATCTGACTCCACGGATCTGGAACCGGACGTAGGTACGGCAAAGGCGATCCGGACCAGACGTCCTCGTTAGCCTCGGTATAACCTCCCGAACTCGAGTGGTACACCGCAAGAATCGGGTTGCCTCCATATAGAACAACCTGTGAGGAGGTGGCGTCCACAGCAGTACGCCACTGGGCGCCGGAGGGCCCTGCTTCCTTACTCCATCCCACATAAGCCTGATCTTGCACAGAGGCGAATACGGTGCAGTCGCAGCCGGGCCTGTGGTCACCCGAGGTTCTCGCCTTGTATAGTGCGTACGTCCTGGCTGCTACTGCTTGCGCTTTGAGGGCCTCTACAGGCCATGAAGAAGGCATCTCGCCTAAGCCATAAAGGTACTTGTCGTAAGTGGTCACGACCACGACGTGAAAGGCGGTGTCCGAGGACTTGGTTACTTCTATGTATCCACGCCCATACGTCTTGTTAGCCTGAGCTATCCATATCTGCGTACCCGACTCCTCGAAGCCCAAAATCCGAGCCCAGGAAGATCCTATATCCCAGCTAGTGCCGGAGGGATCCCGCAGTCGCAAACCCCCAGAAATTGCCTCCAGGTGCCACTGGCCCGCGGTAGTGCCCCACACTGAAGCACCGACCTGGATCTGGTATCCACCACCACTGCCATAGAAGTCAATCGAGGAAATATTCTGGAGAATGCCAACCCGAATGCTGGCTGGCAATGGGATGCCGGCCACATAGCTTCCTTGGTAGTAATGTCGAAGAATGGCCGTGTAGGTACGTCCCTCTTTGGCCTGACCCAGCGCTCCGTACTGGCTCATTCCCAACCCGTGGCCCCACCCCGAGCCCGTGAGGTTGAACACGGGATCAGCAGCCGCCTCCGTAACCCCCCGGATCTCGGCTACGGGAAGACCAGTGGCGACAAGCAACGCCAAAAGCAGATGGACTTTGAAGCGTCGAGAATATCGGGTCAGTCTCCGCATCCTTTCCTTGGGCGTGCGCCAGATTTCTGTGCACTACTACGAGAACCCGCCCAGGTCCGGTTTGGATCGCCCCCGGTTATCTTTGCACCCCATTTTCATGGGATGCCCCAATACTAGTAATTGCGATAGTATCACCTCGTGGGAGTGAACAAGGCAAGCTCTTGGATGAGCTTCCAAGAAACCGCCCTTTTAGGGCGAAGAACTTGCCAAGCAGGATTACTACGAGAGGCAGAACATCGGCCCCGGGGAGCAATACCTAAGACTCAAACAGCGCCCACTGAGCCCTTTTGGCAGTTTTCCGCAACCTGCGCGCAATCAAAGGAAGGGTGTCATCCCCTTTTGAGTTTGAATCCTAGGGCGCTGAGTGGACTCATGCAGTGCGACGGACTGTCGCGAGATCTAGCACCTTTTCAAGGGCGACTTCCTCATATCGCCCATCGCTTTTCCGCTCCCACCAGCGGTGCTCACACCAGAAACAGGACCTGAAGATAACGTCGTCCTTGGAGTGGAGCCTCATGCTTATTTCCATGAACTTTTCCGAGCCACACTGGGGGCAACGCATCTTAACCTCCCTACGCCCATATCGCATTGTCCGGAGCAGTCTCGTTGTCGATCACTTTGACTAGATCCGGAGAGTGCCTTCAGCTCTCGCATGCTCTGTATCGTCTGGAGCCGCTATGCAACTACAGCTTCAAGAAGAATCATTTCGAAAATAGGCAAGAGTAACTAGTCCGTCGCGCAGCGAACACGAGGAGACTCAGCGCAGAAGTAACGCCCCGAAAGCCGCTAGGTTGAATCCAATGTGCGTTCCGATCGCGTACGAAACCGATCCCGTCTTTATTGTCATTCCAGCAAGAATGAGGCCCAGCACCAAGAAAGCGACGAAGGCCCATGCGTTGAGGTGCACAGCGGCGAATAGGGCTGCAGAGCCAATCGCAGCAAAGGCTTTTCCCCAGCGTCCTTTGATTAGCTGTAAGCCGTATAGAAGTACCCCGCGAAAGAGCAACTCTTCGGCAACTGGCCCGACTACGCCTCCCACGGCGAGAAGAGCCACTTTAGCCGAGAGAGAAAAAGTTTGGAACTCGCGCTCGATGACGCCCATCGCTTTTTCTGGCGAAAAGTCCGAGACCACCCGCTGGACTACCAAAAATGCGGCGACAGCAACGAGCTGAACGCAGATTCCTATTGGGATCCCAACAACTAATCCTTTTGTCCACGGCCCCCTGATCCGCAGGGCGCTCAAAGCCCCTCGGGGAACGGCATAAGCCAAAACCAGACAAGCCTGCGTCAGTTCGAGGGCCGCAAGGGATACTAGGATCTGCCGCCCAGATGGTTGTTCCCGGACTCCACCTCCAGAAAAAAAGTAGGCTGCAACGGACGAAGAAAGCGAAGAGACCAGGAAAATAGTGACTGCAGCAAAAAGAGCAGAAGTTTTAGAAAGCCGATCTCTCAGGCTGTCGCCCTCTCAGGTCTTCTCGCTTCTATTGTCTGGAATGAGCCACTCTCTTGTGATCCTTCAACCAGAAGTGCTGGGGAAGCCTGCCGTCTATCGAGGTAAGTCCATCCCAGTGGTGCGGTAAAACGCTCGGCGTGGTCTACGCACAGGTCATAAGAGCCAGGCCCGGCCTCAGCCCAAAGATCACACAACCAAGCCTCAGCTTTCGCGTAATCGAAAACCAACGTGAATGCCGAGGAGCCCTCGCATCCAGCTCTAGCGCATCTCCGAAGCGGCACTTTCCCGCTGCGCCGGTCTGGACCTATCGGATTCCCGATCCCTCTTCTGTCTGTTTTCATAGACGGCCCCGGTCTTTTCTTCGCAATCTCGTTGTAGTAGCCCCATCTACAAGGCTATTAGCTACGAAAAAAATGTACGGCTAAGACGGTCCGATGGCAAGGACCCGCATGTATCGGCCGCTCGCGAATGACACAGACCGACCGACAAAATCCGACCTACTACGGGCGAACGAAAACAGGCGTACCCACCGGGACCCTAGGGTACAGTGCTTCGATCTCTGGCATATTCATGCGAATACATCCGTGTGATGCGGGCGAACCCAAGGCTCTCACATTCTGCGTTCCGTGTATCAGGATCCCGGGAGCGTTTAGCTGCAATGCCCTAGTGCCGAGTGGATTGTCGGGACCCGGAGGGATAAAGGGAGGCATTTCTTTACCCCAGGTGTCAGGTGCGGGATTTGTCCATGACGGATTCATGATCTTTTGTACTACCCGGAACCTGCCAAATGGGGTCGGATACTTAGGCGTGCCTGTGCTCACCTTGTAGATGCCGGCGAGCGATGCGTTCTCGTAAAAGTACAGTCGTTGCTGACTCACCCTGACAAGAATCGCCGTAGTAATTCCCGCCCCTTCTTTTACAGGAATCTGTTTGTAAGGCAGGCGAACCACTCCTGGATCTCTGCCCTCGATGAGGTCGAGTGCAGCTTTGAATACCATGTCCGATGCAGCATCTCCTTGCAGCTCTACACCTGGGGAGGGAGGGCGAAAGACGATGTCGTCCGTTGTCTCTTCTATGGTCGCATCGGTAGGCTCTCTGTTAACTTCGCCTGCTATCGACGCCACGACCCGGCGCTCGACAGCATCTCTAGATGGGAGCACTTCAAGAGGCAAATCGACGGCTGGACCTCCCCGCCCTAACCATCTATGCAACCGCCCGAGAATTCCTTCGCCCTTACCAACCCCAAAAGCACGATCGAGCGATTCTTCTATGCGCGGATCCAAATCAAGGGAAGAAAGAGAAACCGAATAGCTTCGCCCAGCGGCGGTCAGGTACAGATTCCGCGCAGAGACTTTGGCGACCTTGGCAGCAAGAGCAGCCCTAGCTTCTTCCCTCGTGAGACCACCGATGGGTACATTGGCTACCGAGACGCCAGGAACAATCCGTTCTGAGCGGCTCTTGTCATAAGCAAACGCAGAAGCCCCGAGCAATGTGAAGACCGTCAGAGCAGCTGCTAACACCGTGGCTACTGCCGAAAATAGCCGTCTGAGTCCTCCCTGTGCCCCAACGACTCCTGCTCTCCACGACACGGTGTGTGGCTCAAAAAGCACCTCTCGTGTGCCCTCGCTAACCGAACCAACCGCTTCGACCTCTGCAGGTGACGGCGCACTAACGGAGCCATTCTCGGGCGCCGATTGAGGATTCGTGCTAATTGAATCTCCCTGAGAGTTCAATTCGTCTTCTTTGGATGAGCACGCGGACATAGGCTCTGCGCCCGAGGACGTAGGTGGTTGGTTATTGCAGAACTCTTCGACGAGTCGCTCTTGGCTCGGCACCATGATCGTCTAAGAATACAAGCAAATTTGGTGGACGGCCGAGCGAATCCGGGTTCGGCCATTCGTGAGCGGAAAACTAACACCGTAGCCACTTCCTAGGGCTTCAGTACGCAAGATTCGGCTCGCTTCCACCTACGCTGCATAGTTCAAGCTGAAGCCGATGAAAGGTGAGACAGCGCGGCATTGTCGAGTGGAAATGCCAGATCGTAGCTTCCAGAAATACTCTGTGCGCAATGCGAAACGGATGGCATCTGCGAGCGGCTAAGATGTTGGGGCCGGAATCCCCATAGCTGGAGACGTTACACCCTCCGGTGATTGATTTCGGGCTGTCAAACCTAGAGCTACATTGGGAAACATGGATTACGAGACACCTAGAAGGAATCCTCAGTCGCCACCTCCATCGCCACCAGAGTCGCCGGGCTTCCCGAGGTGGATAATTGCCTTGGCGGTTTTGGGATTTGTAGCGGCTATTCTGGCTCCTTACTTCCTCTCCCAGCCGACACCCGGCATGGCTTACTCGGAGTTCAAGACTAAGCTTTCCCAGGACCAAGTAGAAGAGGTAACGATCAAGCCAGACGGCCAGATAACTGGTCGTCTAAAGTCGGGGGAGGAGTTCAGCACGGCGGTGCCCGTCGCCATCCAAGACCCCGATTTGATGCCGGCCCTCGGCCAGCACGGCGTGAAAGTACGTGTCCAGGCTCCTGCCAATAATACTCTCGCCAATATCTTCAGTTGGCTCCTTCTGGCCGCACTGCTGATTGGATTTTGGGTGTGGGTCAGTCGCAGAGCGCAAGGACAGATGGCGGGGATCATGAGCATCGGGCGGTCGAGAGCAAAGGTTTACTCCACCGAAAAGCCCGACACCACCTTCGAAGATGTCGCCGGATACAAAGGCGTGAAGGAAGAAGTGGCTGAAATCATCGAGTTTTTGAAGAACCCTAAACGCTTCAGGGAACTCGGAGCGAGGATTCCCAAGGGCATACTTCTCGTCGGTCCTCCAGGGACTGGAAAAACCTTGATCGCTAGAGCAGTTGCCGGAGAAGCGGGAGTTCCCTTTATATCCATCACGGGCTCTGACTTTATGGAGATGTTCGTAGGCGTGGGAGCCGCCAGAGTAAGAGATCTTTTTCAAACCGCCCGCAAGAATGCTCCGGCAATCGTCTTCATCGACGAAATCGACTCTATTGGGCGCAAGCGAGGCACAGGACTTGGCGGAGGGCATGACGAGAGAGAACAGACCCTGAATCAAATGCTATCGGAGATGGACGGGTTCGAAACCTCTGAGGGCGTAGTCGTGATGGCTGCAACGAACCGTCCCGACATTCTTGATCCAGCTCTACTGAGGCCGGGGCGTTTCGATCGCCAAATCGTGATACCGCTGCCCACCCAGGAAGAGCGAGTAGCAATTCTAAAAGTCCACACGAAAGGAAAGCGCCTAGCCAAAGATGTAGATCTCTCGATCCTAGCAAGAGGTACGCCGGGATTCTCGGGTGCAGACCTCGCCAACCTAACGAACGAGGCCGCTCTCTTCGCTGTACGTCGCGGGCGAAAAGAAATTACCGCAGAAGATTTCGAGGATGCTCGCGACCGGGTGATCATGGGCCGAAAACGAGAGTCTATGGCCATTTCTGAAGAGGAGAAGCAGGTAATCTCGGTTCACGAAGCCGGACACGCTCTCCTCGCGTATCTTCTTCCTAATGCAGACCCCCTTCACAAAGTGACGATTCTCCCTATGGGGATGGCGTTGGGCGCCACTCACCAGCTCCCAATGGAGGAAAAACACATCTATCAACGGGAGTACATCCTCGACCGGCTAGCAGTAAGCCTCGGTGGAAGGGCAGCAGAGATGCTCGTTTTCGGAACGATATCGACTGGAGCATCCAACGACCTCGTCGCAGCCACAGAACTTGCCCGCAAGATGGTAAGGGAGTGGGGTATGTCGGAGCGCCTTGGACCCATGGCATGGGGAGAACAGGGTATGGTTTTCCTTGGAGAAGATCTTGTCAAAGCACACGAGTATAGCGACGAGACGGCCCGTGTAATAGACGAAGAGGTTCAGCGAATTCTAGAAGAGCAGGATGCTCGGGCCCGAGAGATCATCTCCAAGAATCGCGATGCTCTTGAGGCTCTTGCTGAGGCATTGAAGGCCGAAGAGACGATCTCCGGAAGCGTGGCCGGCGAGATTATAGATCGGGCAATTGCTTCGCGTAAATCTATCCCCGAGGGACGACAGCAGTTAGATGTCGATTCTCTAACATCCGATGCGAAGGCGCCAGATTCCAAATTTGCTGCAGAAACTTCTCCGGAGGAGTCTGCTTCGGCTTCAGCCTCGTTGAGCGAAATCGCAGACGAAGAAGCCGCTGTGCACAAGCTTTCGGAATCAAACTTGGGCCCCCAATCGAAACCATCGGGATAAGCGAACCGTGCCAATCAAGCTCGCTTAAACTCAGCGGCGTAGGAGCTATTCTCGAGCTCGTATCGCAAACCTGAATGGATACCGACGCTAAAAGACGCTCTGTCCCGGCCGGGCCTCAGTTGCTCACGTCCAGGCTACTTCGTCGCTTCCGCATCGCGACGCTGTCGGTGCGATCCATACTGAGAGCTGGGGTGACCCGTATGCGCCTGGTTTTTACGTCCCATGATCGAAAGGACGAGCTCGTTTCAGTAGCTCAGCTCAGGACAGCACAAGACGTGGCGAGAGAGCTGGGCAACATGAAGGGTGCGATCATGAAGCTAGGTCAGATGGCTTCTTTTGTCGCCACGAACCTCTCTTCAGACATTCGGGCCCACCTAGCTACACTTCAGCAGGCAGCCCCTCCAATGTCGTGGGACCTCGTCCAACAGCAGATCGAGGCAGAGCTCGGACAGCCACCGGACAAAATCTTCGAGCGAATCGAAAAGACACCAGCTGCTGCGGCCTCAATAGGACAGGTGCACCGTGCACTGCTCGAAGACGGAACTCCAGTTGCAGTCAAAATCCAGTATCCAGGGGTGGACAAGGCTATAGAAACAGACCTTGAAAACGCTTGGGTTCTCAAACTACTCATAAGCAGAGCGTTCCCTGGGGTCGACCCGAACTCGATTTTCGAGGAGTTCAGAGCCAGGCTCACCGAAGAGCTCGATTACAGGAACGAAGCCACTAACCACCGAGTTCTAGAGCAGGCTTGGCGAGGCGATCCTTGTGTGGTCATACCGCGTGTATTCGAGGAACTTACGACAAAGCGGGTTCTCGTAACTCAGTGGTACGAAGGAAAAAAATTCGACGACGTCCTTGCAGCAGCTCAGAACGAAAAAGATCGGATCGGCGCCGAGATTTACCGGTTCTCACAGGAATGTGTCGGGAGGATCCACTTCTTCAGCGGCGATCCGCACCCCGGTAACTACATATTTCTCGACGACGGGCGCATTGTCTTCTTGGACTTCGGTTGCATGAAAAGACTAAACAACGAGACTCTCCGAGCGCAGAAGCGCATTGTCGAGGCAGCCCGACGCAACGACACCGAAGCTATGCTGGAGTCGATGAAAGAAGCTGGCTATGTGAGTACAGACACCACGGACAACCAAGCCGAGACGATTGCCCACTTTTTGAAAACGCTTATAGCGCCGATTGTAGAGGACAAGCCCTACCGGTTCACCCCTGCGTCCCGGGCCGAGGTCGCCCGCTTCTTTACCACTGACGACGATAAGGCCGAATCCGTAAGGAAACTGTGGAGCCTCCCCAAGGACCTCGTTTACTTCAACCGTTTGAATCTAGGTATCGCAGGAATTCTGACCGCACTTCAAGCCAGAGCAAACTGGCACAGGATTTACGAGGCGGCCTGGGCAGACGTGTAATGCCTCCTATTGATAGGTACGCGTTGTTCCCAATCGCGCACCCTAGGATATCGGCCGCTACTACGATGTCCACCGATGCCGGAAATAATTAGACCGAGCGAACCGGGTTCTGTTGGTCCTCCCGTAGCGCAGCTACAAGATCCCGGCGGCATAGAGGCCCTATCCACACCGAGTGCAATTGCCCCTTTTTTACCAGCACTGTAGTAGGGACATCCTCGATTCGAGCCGACTCGAACAGGTCTGGCTCCTCCTCGTAAGCTACCTCAACTACAGCTCCACCGTACTCTTCGGCCGCTGCATCGAGTAGTTCTCGGGTGGCTAGGCACACTCTGCACCCTTCGTGCGAGAAGAGTAGGAGTACCGTGCCGGATGCTCCACGACCAGCCCCGGATAAAGACGTTTGTCGGGCGCGATCCGCAAGCGATAGGACTACATCGGGGGCTAGGTAACCGACCCCTTCTACCATCCGAGGGCCTTCCCGTTCGTTGTTGGCTGCAGCGCTCCGGCGGTTAGCCCTCCGATCCAAAACAACCACTAGAACCGCTGCCGCCAAAAATGCCACCCCGAACGCAATCCCGCTAGCGCCTCCGGGCACCGCCAGCCCCGCCTTGGAAAACTCGGCTGACAGGGCGGGCTGGGTTCGCTTTGGGATTTCTAGGGGAATCAGCGGAAGCACGTCAAAACCCCTCGGCGCAGAATCATTCCCAACCAACAGTGTCGCCTCTGCCACCACAGGAATGTCGGAATCGACTAAAACTGTCCGAACACCAGGTGGAAGCTGAATAGATCCAAAATCGAGAGTGAGGGATCGGCCTTGGCCGATCTTTAGCGATTCGAGACCAGGGATGGTAGAAACGGTTCCAGATCCGAACGCGGAGACCTTAAGCGTTGCATCTCGATCCGAAACATTCATTACAGAAACGAAGCTGCGCGAACCTGGGGGCAACCCTAGAGCCTCGGGTTCTTGCATAACCCACCTTGCATAAGCTCTCGGGTGCCCTCCCGAGATGCCCAATCCTCTCCCAGGTGGTCTCGGTCTAAGAGTTGCCGCTGTCAAGATCGGCTTGCCATCAGGAGCCTCCACTCTTATGCCATAGCGCGCACCCTCTCCCAGACCCGGAGCCGGAGTGAGCGTAACAGCTGACTCACCCTCTACTTCGAAAGTACGAGGACTAAGTAGTTCGGAGGAGGTCGGGCTCACCGAGTCGTCGGGTACGATTCGAACTTCAACTTTGCGGCGTTCCGCCAAGGGATTGGCCACCGAAAGAATCGATTTCGAACCACCGCTTCCAGAAAAAGCTGGAAACATCCAAGCAGAAGATTGTTCAGCAGACCCTGTTATACGTGCAATGCCCTCGCCGAGCTTCTTGCCGTCTGACGTAACCTCGACCGAACCCACCACTTCTCCAGCAGTGGCCGTCGCTTCGACAGCCAGCGCCCACCTGCGACGGGACTCGTCGCTTATTCGATAGGCAGCTTGGCTTGAGGACAGTACCGGTAGCTTCTGAAGCTTGGGTGGCTCGTCGACGCCCCCTTCAGAAATAAGAGCGACATCTACGACGGCGTCGTGACCAAGAGGATTCGCGAGATAAAAGTCAGCATTGCTACCCCTCACACTGGACCCTCCTGCAATGCTCAAGTGATCGGAGAGAGAGGTTGCACAGGCACTCGCCGCTACATCGGTAACAGGACCGGTGCTGACGTCGCTCGCAGACGCCACCGCTGCGGATGGTCCGTCCAGCTCGACTACAGCAACGACCCCAGCAGACTGGGAATCGGTGATTACGGCTGGAAATGTCTGGGGCGTAATCTCCTTGCCGATATCCAACGAAGCTGTTGTCAGGGCAGGAATCTCCAGCGATTTTGTTTTTATTGGCTTTCCCAATCCCGATATCGTCAGCCTTCCTGAAAGGGTCTCGGCACCCGGATTAGAAATAGCGATTGTCTCCGTCCTCCCTGGGCGTGGCGCAAGCCCAGTGCAGAACCACGTAGACGACGTGGTAATAGCAGTACTTGATCCTCTTATCTCCCCTTCCGTGCCGGGCTTTTGGAGTACCAGTCCGGCTCCCGCAGCTGCGAATAGAACCACTATCAATGCCGCTTTTACTAAAAGGTCGCGCCCGTTCATTTCGGCGCGGACGCCTCCTCCGGCGGTGCCTCGGTCGTCTTCGAGGGTTCTAAGAAATCCTCGACGATGCCGAGAGCAGCAAGTCGTTCGGGAACGTGCTCATCCCTTCTTCGCGGGTGTGCAGTTGCTGCCACGACCAATAAAACGGCTATTCCAACTACGGGTAGCCACCTGGTCGTGCGCTGTCTAGAAATATCTTCGTAACCCAATCGCAGTCGAAGTTTGTCACCGTGAGATGGGAGGCTCCTCACGTCGAACAAACAGGCCCAGCCGAGCGCCTCAGCGGGTCTGAGCACTTCGTCTGTCCGGCCTTGGACTTCGTCGTACATTCTCAGTCCCGCATCACATTCCTTGAATACGATCACCCCGACGTGCTTGCGAGTCTCGACCGTCCCCGGAGCTTGAAGTCGCACCGAGTCGAATGCCGGTGCTACATCTGTCAACTCCGTATCCAACCACCTCCTGTGAAATCGGTCGACCGGAAGCCGCGCAACCTCCGCCACTGGAGCATCGACGGAAGTTGCAGTCCACACGGCGGAGTCCTTGTTCACTCGAAAAATTCGCATGCCTCTGATGCCACGTACTTCCGTTATGTCTAATTGACGAGAAAGACTCTCCGCAATCCCGGCCGGCAGAGGCCTGGATCCGACAGGATATGTGCCAGGATTTTCGGGAATAACCACATATCGGACTCCGAGCAGTGCAAAGAGCTTGCCACCGCGAGTGAATCCCTCTGACTGCATCTGTGACAAGACCAACTCTAGAGAATCCTCAAAACGCTCAGGGCGAGGAGCAAGAGGGGCCAGCCCTATAGAAGGCCATGGACCAGTGATTGAGTAAGCGCCTCCCACTCCCCCCGGAAGCGGTCGCGGATTCTCGGGAAGTGCCTCCCGAGATCCTAGCCATAACACCGATACTTCGGCTTGCTCTCCTCCGATCCCAGCATCCGATAAAGCCTTCACAATTCCAGTTCTGCGAATCCCGAGATCCCCGCCGACTTCTCGGAAAACTCCAGGGCCCATTGCCACCAGGGCTACTGCAACAACCGGCCACAACAACACCCTCGCCAATGTGCTTAGCCGCTCTTGGGATATGGCTTTGTCCACGAGCTCATCTACTCCCAGGCCGGCCGATAACGAGAACGACAATGCAACCAAGCAGAACACCGCCGGGAAAGACTCCAATACAGGAGGAAGATGTCCTTGCCCAACGAGCCACACCCCCGCAGCGGGGATTGCAGCACCGAACAGACTCCGGGTAACCCAAGCAAGCCGCTCCTTGGTACAGATGACCACAGCGGCAAATGCCAGAGCTGCTAAGAGGTATCCGAAGGGGGCGGCTCCCAGCTCGGTTGTGTGCATACGAAGAACACCCCCGACACCAAGTTGTACCCGGCCGTCGGGCCACCCCTCCACTGCCCTTGAGACAAGGTCTCTGGCAGAGCTCTCCGAGAATACCGATGGATGAGCGAGCAGGGCCCCGATTCCCGCACCTATGACTGCTATGAGTACTGAAGCCAAAGACCTCCAAAACTTTCCTGCGACGAGAGATCCGAGGAAAACTCCGGCAGCAGCTGCAACAACGAACAACGGCGCAAGCGGCTCGAAAGCCGCCATTGCGAAGGTCAGGAATGCCAAAAATGCGGCGTGGCGCACTATTCCCCTTCTCGCAAGCACAGGAGAATAGACGAGTCCTACAGCCCATGGAAGAAGCGCTGCCGTCACAATTCCGGATAACGAGCCACGTTCGTAGGAAGCGACCACTGGGGCCGATAGCGAGTACAGCGCTGTCGCGAGAGCTGCTCCTTCCCATCTCTTAGCGCCCGAGATCCGGCGTACATTGGCCCATAAGCCCGCCGCCCCAACAAGGTAGGCGAGGGGCAGCAGCACCTTGACCGCCGCAGTTGGGCTGCCAGCGGTCAACAGCTGAGCCGCACCGGCAAGAAGAAGCGCAGTCGGGGAGTACCCCGAGTAACCAACTCCATCGGGATGCCAGGATGCGAAGTAGCTCTCAAGAGGAGCGAGTCCTCTCGGGCTAAACCCGATTTGTCCCACCACCGGACTCCCTCTCGAAAAGAGCAGGTTTCTCGAGGCAAGTACAGTGAGAACGATCCAGGCAACCCAGAAGATCACAGCTGGTTTAGTCAGTTCATGGAGAAAGAACTCCCACATCCCCGAGCCAGTACCAGCGAGAATGTGCCGCTCACCTTCACTCCCTGCCAACGCCTCGCGATGCAGTTGACGCTCCAACACCGAGCGCACTCGAAGCGATCCCTTTGTCTGTAGGTTTGCGATGTCGGAATCGGACACAACCCTTGCCTTTTGGGTCGTTGACCTAGCCCTCAAAACTGGCCCCAGTGCAACGAGGTAACGAAGCCACACACCCACTTTTTCTAAAACTCGAGGCGGACGCCCTGTCGCAACCCGGAAGGCAACTTCTGCGGCGTCTTGAACCAGCAGAGCAAGTAGGGTCACCAGCAACCTCGAGACTCTGTAGCACTTGGTAATAATCCTCATGCGGTTTCGCTGGGCCAATAAATCCCGGTGCTTGACAGGTGGAAGATCAAGGACGGATGGATCGTGGTACGCAACAGCAGACGGCACTACGACTACTTTTTGTCCAAGAAGGTGCGCTCTCCAGCATAGGTCGAGGTCTTCCTCGAGAGAATCCAAGGCAGGATCGAATCCTCCTATGGATTTGAAGAGACTGACATCGACTGCCATGCAAGCAGTCGATACAAAGAAGACATCTCGTACTAAGTCATGCTGGCCCCTATCGACCTCGCCCGGGTCGACCAGAGACCTGTGGTATCCATATCTGTCGACCCCGAAGCCTATCTCTCTTAAGACTTCGGGGTGGTGCCAGTCCCTTATTTTGGCGCCCGCAATAACTGCGCCGGCATCGTCGGCACCCTCGATCAACATCCGCACGGTCTGAGGCTCTAGAGCGACCTCGTCGTGACAAAAGACGATCCACTCACAGTTGTCCAGTGGCTCGTATAAGACCGCGTTCGCTCCGCCGGCAACTCCCGCGCCCTTGGGCGGGGTGATAACAGGTAGTCCGTGCGATGCTGCTATTTCGTCCGCGCTACTCCCTTCACCAAGATCTACAACCAGCACCTCGAGCTCGGGGTAGTCCTGAGCTAGGACCGAGACTATGCACGCATCAAGATGCGGTGAGCCGGCTGCGAGAATAACGACCAGAACTCTTGGAAGCTGAATTGCCTCGCCTTCCCGTTCCATGTCGCCACGATGCTAACACCGATTCCCACCGGTCTTGCACATAGGAGGCTAGGTAGCCAGTCCATGACCGGACTGGCCGTCTAACTGGCGGTTGCTGTCCCTCGAGTGTCGTCTCTGTCGAACACAGGTCTACTAGGGGCCCCTCTTGCCTCCAGTAGCGCTACTCCTGCCGCTCCCAATAAAAAACAAACGGCTATAGGAACGACTCCCCACCACCCAGAAAGCCGAGAAGCGACAAAGGCCCCGATTCCGCCAACTGCCCCGCACCCCCACAGAACACCAATGGCCTTTCTTCTGTCGAGTCCCCACTCCACCAGTCGATGAGATGCGTGATCCGTACCGCCCTGGGTCACGGGTACGCCTCGTCTCAAGCGAGAGATAGCTACCAGAACCGTATCCAAGAGTGGAACTATGAGCACCAGAGCTGGAATAGCCAATCCCACGGGCTTTTTTACCGTCGGAAACTTCAACAAAAGCCCCATTACGGCCACAAGAAAGCCGAGGATGTGACTACCAGCATCCCCCATAAAAATCTTGGCCGGTGGGTAATTGTAAAAGAGAAACCCCAATGCTCCGCCAGCCAATGCAGCGGCCAAGGTTGCCACCAGATACTGGTCGAATGAGACAGCCAACGCAAAAAATGAGCCGCAGGCCACCCCGGTGAGTCCGGCCGCCAAGCCGTCCATGTTGTCGGAAAGATTGACGGCGTTGACAACGACTACGATCCACGCGACAGTCAACGAGGCATCGAGAAGTCCGATCTTGGTTACGGAGGCGGATACTCCGCTTCCCACCAAAACCAGCGCTGCCGTCACCTGACCCACAAGCTTCAGCCAAGGATCCATTCCTTGAACATCGTCTTGGAGTCCGATTACAAGAATCACAAGCCCGGCCAAGAGAACGCCTTTGAGAGTCCGGGCAGCCGCCGGTACCACCAACCACAATGCAACTCCAGCAGCGGCAAAGATACCCACCCCACCCAGGAGGGCGACGGGTTCAGGGTGCGCCTTGCGCTCTGAGGGTATGTCCGAAAGACCCTGCGCGATCGCGAACCGGCGTAGAAGCGGAATTAAGCTTGTCGCCGCCACGACGGCCATTGCGAAGACGACACCGTACAGCCAGGATGGGGGACGGTTCACCTACTCCTCTCACAGTCTTTCGAGACGTCCCTTCGCAGGCCTGGCTCCAAATACATTGGCTGCATCAAATATGAGCTTCGCAGACCCGAGTACCAGATCGACGTCGAACTCCCGGTGAGCGACGAGACCTATTACTAAATCTACAGATTCGATGGCTTCTCTACTAAGGGGAGTAGAACTTACGACCTTTTCCCCAATCATTACGCTTTTTACATATGGGTCGGAATAAGAGACATGAGCTCCCAGCGAAGCCAAAATCTCTAGTACCCTAATAGCCGGAGAATTCCTGGTATCGGAGACCCCCGCCTTGAAGCTAACTCCCAAGCCCAGAACTTTCGAGCCCATAACCGGCTTACTGACGGAGTTGAGCATTCTAGCGACGCGTTGGGCGGTGTACTCGGGCATACGGGAGTTGGCCTCAGCAGCAAGTTCAATAAAGCGAGCATGGAAATTAAATGTTCTGGCTCTCCAGGCGAGATAGTACGGATCCACCGCTATGCAGTGGCCTCCCACGCCAGGCCCGGGGCGAAATCCCATATATCCAAAGGGCTTTGTCTCGGCCGCCTCTATAACTTCCCAGATATCTACCCCCATACGCTCGCACAACAGCGCCATCTCGTTCACTAGGGCAATATTGACCGCCCTGAAGGTGTTCTCAAGGAGTTTCGTAAGCTCAGCTGCTTCGGGAGTTGACACCACGTAGGTCTTCAAAGGTGCCTCTTCTGTCATCGCTGCAGCCAGCAGTGCTGAAGCTTTCTCAGAGCACCCAGGGGTTACTCCTCCCACAACCTTAGGGGTGTTAGCAACCGTCCACTTCTTGTTCCCCGGATCGACTCTTTCGGGTGAAAATGCAAGGCTGAAATCGACACCCACTCTTCTCCCCCCCCGCTCGAGAATGGGACGGACTACCTCGTTTGTAGTCCCTGGGTAAGTTGTAGACTGCAGGATCACGAGTGTCCCTGGACGCATGTGCCTCTCGACCGTCTCCGAAGCAGTAATTACGAATGTAAGGTCGGGATCCTTAGCAGGCGTGTAGGGAGTCGGAACACAGATAAACACGGCGCCACACTTGCCTATGGTGGCCGGATCCGATGTGGGAGTAAGGGTGCCCTGCCTTACTAACTCGGCCACTGAAGCGTCTTCGACATCTTCGATGTAAGACTTCCCTTGGCAGAGTTCGCTAACTCTCGAGACATCGGCGTCATAGCCAAAGGTACGGAATCCGGTCTGAGCATAAGAAATAGCAATTGGCAAGCCTACATACCCAAGGCCTATAACACCCACTACGAGAGACTTGTCGCGCACAGCCGCCTTGAACTCATCGACGGAACTAACACCGCCTTCTTTGGGTGGCAAGCTATGGCCCTCAGATTCCATGCCGCTCCTTCCACCACGAGATCGTCCTTCGCAGTCCCTCTTCCAGACCGACCTTGGCCTTCCACCCCAAAATGCGGGAGGCCCTGTCGACATCGGGAACGCGGCGCCTGGTGTCCTCA
>PSLF01000020.1:0-21821 GCA_040289475.1 Acidimicrobiia bacterium
CAAAAGCATTTCACCAAGGGGTTTTCCAAGATTTTGTGAGCGGTCTTATGGTCTTGCGCTGGGACGCAATAACAAAACATGGCTGCCACGATTTCGTCCATCTGCCTTCCGGCTTTGGAGGCGGAATTGCGAAGTTCATTCAGCTTTTCCGAATACTCCTCGATCGGAAGGGCGGTCGGTATCCAACCATCGCCGAGCCTACCGCAGATGTCTAACATCCGAGGACCATGGGCCGCTATCCAGATAGGAGGCGGCTTGCCGTTAACGGGTTGTAGTCCCAGAACTGCTTTTTCCAAACGAAAGTGACGTCCCTCGTAATCAACAGGGTTCTCGGAAGTCCAAAGAATTCTAATTATGTCCAGGGCCTCCTCTAGCTTGGAGGCGGGACGGTCGAAGTTCAAACCATACGGAAGGATGTTCTCGCCCTCTCCGGCTCCGATACCTAGGATTACCCGTCCTTGAGAGAAGTGATCTAGGGTCAAGAACTCCTGAGCAAGCATTGCCGGATGACGTCTTATGGGTTCGGTCACCGCAGTACCCAGAAAGATTCTCTCTGTGGCCGCTGCTGCGACTGCTATGGCAGCGACTGCGTCTATGTAGGTATGAGGTGAGGACACTGTGTTGGCAAGGGGAGTAATAGAGGGGTCCCATAGACTCTCGGGGTGCCAGCCCATTAGATGATCAGGCCACCACAGCGACGCGTAGCCCTTTTCTTCTGCCCGTCTGGCATTTCCCATCACTCGCTCTATGGGGGGATAAACCGTGCCGGCCGTGCCAATTACGGGTGGTTTGCTAGCCACCAGTGCAACTCCGTATCTGTACACACTCGTATATTTGAGAAGGCGTGTCCAGGTCGAAAGAAAGGCCTTTACGTCGCAGCACCCTTACGGGCAGGCCTCGTTCGAACGCCGCGCTAAGGTGACGGTGGAAGGAGTCGGGTCCGAACGAAAACGGAATTGGTGGTGGAAGACGCAGAGTGAGGGCGTTGGTACCTCCTCCTTCGATGGATGGAGCGATCACAATCCCGTCTTCGCCAGGCCTGCGCATTGCCGCTAGCAAGTCTGCAACACAAACATACGGTAAGTCGGAGGGGACAATCAGAGCGCTTTCGTATCCATTTTTATAAACGGCAGCGGCGCCAACCTCGAGCGCTGTGTTCAACGCTCGTGGAGAGCCCTGTCCAAGCCGGATACAAATTCCCGGATCTGAAACTACTGATGCCGACAGATCTAAAGCGGCCTCTGCGACGGTGGGATCCGATGTAACGACGAAGACGCCCACACCTGTCTGGACGGCAACAGCGAGCACTCTGGAGGCAAGAGACAATGCCAATTTTTCGCGTTCTTCTGGAGGTACTGCCGGGGCTAGTCGCGACTTAGCTACGGCGAGAGGCTTGACAGGGACGAGGATTGCTGTGTTATAGCGACTGTTCCTCATGCGATGACGAGATGAACAGTGACTACGGGCTGCGTCCTCAAAAGCCTGCGGATGTTGGTCTGACTTTGCGACGCAACCTCTGACGAAACACCTGCCTCCATTTGTGCTAAACTTTCCCACCTCGTGAGCACCGACCCTTCGATGAGTCCAGTTGCAGAAACGCCGGTGTCCATAGACAACTCTATAGATTTGCATCCGTCCATCGTCTCGAAAGACGGCCGCACCTCTTCTTCGAAAAGCCTTACTACTTCGTCTAAGTCGTCGGGGTGCACTGCGGAACGAAACACACGTAGAACTTCGCGTGGGGGGTGGCGTTTCAAGAACTCAGCAACGTATTCGGAGGGTGCGTAAGGCAAGGTGACCTCCTCAAGATCCCCACACCGACTTCGAGAAAAGGCCAGCGTGCTCTGGATTCGTCGTTAAACGCATTTCCTTTCGATCGAGTTCCCCCATTACTCGTTCCCCCCCACCTGGGTATCGCAGAGTTATTCTTATAGACTCGTCTGTCACTTCGATGATGTTGTAACAGGGACGGGAGTATCCCCTCAATCTCCATGACGATACAGTTCCAGAGTTGACTAGAAGCACACCCTGGAGGAGCCACACGTGCGGAACGTGCTTGTGTCCTGAGAGCACCATGTGACAGTTATGGCTCACCAGTAGCTGTAAGACGTCGCCTGCATCCCAGACAGTGTTGCGTTCCCTTCCTGTGCCCGGTACGGGGACCAGGTGGTGGTGTAAGGCAAGGATTTTTAGGTCGGCGCTGTCCGACAGCTGGGAAATGATCCAGGGATACCTCTCTCTGCCGACCTCTCCTTCAGCAAGGTCGGGTTTTGACGAGTCGATCGCCACGAGTTTTACCCTACGCACTGCGTTACCGTTGCCGAATGAGGCCTCGAGCGTAACGATCCTGTCGGCTTTGCCATGGTCTTCACCGTTTCCGAAGGTGTCTGAGAAGTGAAGATATCCTACGTTTTTGGCATCGTGGTTACCGGGAACCACTACCAGCTCGAGCGAGTCGAGAGGCTCTAGAAACCTGCGGGCTTCCTTGAACTCTTGAACGTATCCCTCGGCTGTCAGGTCTCCGCAAACTACTACCAAGTCGGGTTGAGTAGAGACAATGTCATCCACAGCCTGGTACATAAGTTTGGGGTCGAAGTATGGCGAGCCGCAATGGATGTCAGAGAGCTGCGCTATGCGAAAGGGAGCCACTGTCAGCTGTAATCCTTGGACTCTCGATTTACGCCTACTTTTTATGACTTCGTTATTTATGCCATAGTGCTCACTGCCTCGGTCGGCTGTGGGCCCTGGGAGGCAACGTAAGACATTTGGCATAACTGCATCTTTATCATGTTGTATGGCGAACTCAATAAATACAAACGATAAGACGTGCATCCTACATATTTGCGACCAGCGTAGCGATAGATAGATTGGGAAGGCGCTTAGCTAGGCGAGAGACTAGGCAAGTGATAGTTGTGGGGACACGAACACCTGCGGCATGGCTTTATTGGACAATAGCATCGATTCTATGGTTGCCCCTCCGCATATGGTATCGATGGCACTTTAGGGGAGTCTCAAACCTTCCAAAGACTGGACCCGTGATACTTGCTTCGAACCATATTTCCTATCTTGACCCGCTCGCAGTTGGATATCTATGCCTAAAGCGTCGGCGTCGCGCCAGCTTTCTCACGAAAAAAGAGCTTTTCGAAAAAGGTGGAATTGCCGGGGTGGTGCTGAAATGGGCCCTTCTGGCTTTGGGTCAAATTCCTGTGAGTCGTGGAACAGAAAGTGCGGCAGCGTCTCTCGAAGACGCCGCCCGAGCGCTCGAACAGGGCGCATGTGTCGTCGTGTTTCCAGAGGGCACGATTAGCCACGAGACGTTCGAACCGATGCAACCTCGTACCGGAGTCGCTCGGCTGGCATCCAGGACTGGAGCCCCCGTTGTTCCTGCGGCAGTGTGGGGGTCGCACAGAGCTATAACCAAAAACAGAAAGCCCGATTTCAGACCGCGCTACGACATTTCTGTCTACTGCGGTAGCGCCATTATGCTCGATCCCGAAGAGGATCCGCGCGTGGGAGCCGAGCGTGTTATGGCAGCAATCAAGAAGCTTTTAGACGAAGCAATGCTCGAGTATCCGTACGATCCATCTCCTGGAGAAGACTGGTGGCTTCCCCCTCGATACAGGACCGCTCCGGCTCGATCGCGGTCATAGGCTCAGGAGCATGGGGCACGACAGTTGCCGCTCTGCTCGCGCGAGAAGGGCGCTCGTGTATCTTATGGTCCAGAACTAAAGACGTTGCAGAACAGATTTGCACCCTTCACGAAAACCCGACCTACCTTCCAGGAGTACGGCTCCCAGACAATCTCGAGGTCACGACCGAGCTATCTAGAGCGATAGAAGGGTGTTCGGTTCTACTTCTCGCAGTTCCATCGCCTTTCATGCGTGAAGTTATCTGTTCTGTGTCGTCTTCGACCGTTGAACACCAGGTTGTGCTTAGCCTTGCCAAAGGCCTTGAACCTCAAAGTAACAAGCGGATGACCGAGGTGATTTCGGAAGAATTCAAAAAAATTCCGACTTCGAGAATCGGTGTGCTCTCTGGCCCCAACCTCGCTGCCGAGGTCGCTCTCGGTATGCCAGCAGCAGCTGTCATAGCAATTCGCGACGAAGACGCAGCGCGCTATGCCCAGAGGCTTCTCACTACAAAGACGTTCAGACTGTATACCAACGACGACGTTGTCGGAGCCGAACTCGGGGGTGTTGTAAAGAACGTCATAGCGATTGCTGTCGGTGCTATTTTGGGGCTCGGCCTTGGCGAGAACACGAAGGCGTGGCTACTTACCAGAGGTGTGGCCGAAATGGCTAGATTGGGTGCGGCGCTCGGGGCTAAGCCGTTAACTTTTGCTGGACTCACAGGTATGGGCGATCTAATAGCGACGTGTTCTAGTCCACGTAGCCGTAATCGTCAGGTAGGGGAGCGCTTGGCGAAAGGAGAGTCAATCGAGGAGATCGTTGGATCGACGCGCATGGTCGCCGAGGGCGTAAAGACCTCCAAGGCGGTTTACGATCTCGCCCTCCGGCTAGGAGTAGAGCTCCCCATCACCGAGCAGGTGGTAGAAGTCATCTACAACCGGAAACCACTTCCTGATGCCGTGCGCTCATTGGTATCGAGAGAGCTGACTACGGAGTGGTGGGGTATGACACAGCCTTCTTAGAATCATGGATCTTGGCTCTGTCGCCGTGTACATGGACCTACCCAATAAAGAGAGGCTCAGTGCTTATGCAGTGGAATGTCGCTGATCTTCTTGAAGCAGTTGCCGATACTGTGCCAGACAACGAGGCCCTCGTAGTCGATGGAGGTCCAAGACTTAGCTGGGCTGAGCTTGATTCGCGGGCATCGAGGCTTGCAAACCACTTGCTCGAACAGGGCCTAGAGCCTGGATCGCATGTGGCCTGCTACATGGCTAATGGCAACGAGTACCTCGAGACCATGATCGCTTGCTTTAAAGCAAGGATGGTTCCCATCAACGTCAACTGGCGGTATACGCCATCCGAGCTGGCATATCTCTTCAACGATGCTGACGTAAAAGCGTGCATTCTTGATCCAGAGTTCTCAAAGGTTCTGCAAGAGGCTCGCCCCTATCTAGAAGACCTTTCATACATTTTGGAGACCGGTGCCCCATACGAAGATGCACTGGAATCGGCGTCACAAAGCAGACCTTTTGTGGGGGAGCGCTCTTCCGATGACAAGTACATCCTTTACACGGGGGGCACTACGGGCATGCCAAAGGGCGTGGTCTGGAGGCAGGAAGACATAATCGGTGCAGTGTGGAGGGTAACGGCGGGGCTAGATATGAGCCAGCCGCCTGATCAGGTGCGCAAGCTAGCAGCTTCTCCCCGAACCCGGTATTTGGCTATACCTCCGTTCATGCACGGTGCTGCGCACTGGGGTGCCTTTGGGGCATTCCTTGGGGGTGGATGCGTCCTCTGCAGAAGGGGCACATCTTTCGACCCGGATGCTACTCTGCGCTTCGTGGAGGCCGAGAAGCCAAACATGGCACTCATCGTAGGCGACGCGTTCGCTGCCCCATTGGTAGAGGCAATCGACAGAGCCGCTTCTCAGGGACGGCCTTACGATATCAGCTCCCTCCGTGTCCTCATCTCAAGCGGAGCGCCGCTATCGGGGGACTATAAACGTAAGCTCCAAGAGCGGGTTCCTAACTTGGTAATCGTCGACACTCTTGGCTCGTCTGAGTCGGGCTTAGAAGCAGTGAGCACCGCGCGGGCAGGGGGCGAGGTCACATCGTTCGTTCCGAACGAGTCCACGATAGTGCTCGACGAAGACACTCTTCAGCCACTGCAAAAGGGCTCGGAGCGGCCGGGCGTGGTCGCTAAGACGGGGTATCTGCCTCTCGGGTACTACAAGGATCCGGAAAAGACCGCCCGTACGTTTCCTACGGTCGGGGAAAAACGCTATGTGCTAACCGGGGATCACGCCCTGGTTAGAGAGGATGGCTCGATCCTGCTTTTAGGGAGGGGTAACGCGTGCATTAACACGGGAGGAGAGAAGGTTTACCCCGAAGAAGTCGAGGACGCACTAAAACGGCACCCTGCTATCAGGGATGCACTCGTTGTAGGGGTCCCCGATGAGCGCTTCGGCAGCGCTGTCACAGCCGTAGTTGAACTTACTCGAGGCGTCGAAAGTATTGATCTTGAAGATGTTCGCAGTTTTCTTCAGGGAAAGTTAGCCGGCTACAAAATTCCACGGTACTTAGTCATAGCGGAGCGAGTTATGAGGCTTCCTTCGGGAAAGCCAGATTACGAGTGGGCTAAAAACTTCGCAATGAACGAACTGGGGATCAAAGCGTAAGGCGCAAGGTACGGATCTGGTAGGGCCCCACTAAAATTTCCTCGCCAGCCTCGAACCGTTGTATCCGTGTTTCGGGTGACGACGTGTCGTCGAGAGGGCGTCCGGTTATCGAGACTTCGTCCGCGCTGGCTTGAACCTTCAGCGATCCTCTTTCATGTGGTGTCCACACCCTCAGTAAGGGTTGATCGTTCTGTGGTATGAGAGCGGAGAGCAAGCAGTCTCGAGCCGAAACATCTAACCGCGCACCCGTTGCGGCTGAACGGATCGGGACAGTTTCCTTCGCTGCCACCGGATATACGAATTGCTCTGCAGAGTAGTGCACGCCAGCCTCGTTCCACCTACCGATGTGGGGCATAATGCCCATCTTCCACCGGTGATGTCCTAGGCACTGGGATGCTCGGGTGGGGATCGACGGACCAGCTCCCGCCGGGCGCAGCTTTGAGTCAGGCCTAGAGAGCATACCCGTCGCTCTGAGAAGAGTCACAGCCAGTTCGTTATCGACGATTTCGTACTCGGTTACTGGCGCAATCAGAACCGCCAAGCCGGCATGAGAATAGTCGTCGTCACCCGACACCTGCGATGATCTTGGCGTTGGTAAACGTCCCCATGCATCGACAAATCCTCTTGCTGGGAACGTCGGAAGACCGAACTCGTGTGGCCCCCCTTCTGCTTCCAGACCACGCTCCACGACGTCGAAGGCGCCGCCACCAAAAGACCCCTGAGGCTCGAAGGGTAAGGGAAAATGCACTCTGAGACGGTGGTCTTGAGCATTGTTTTCAAACTCAGTCGTGACACGCAAAAATGGCTCGTTTTTTCTCAGTTCCAGCAAATCGCAAACGATCAAATCCACTGTAGAGTCCCACGACCTCTTGCCCGCGGTGCCGTCTACGTGGGATGGTATGGAGAACCTGCGCTCTATCCGAATGCCGGCACCCAGCGGCCCTGCGTAGTCAAGGTCGACTCTTACATCTGCGGGATGAGTTACTGAAGAATCGTTAGGAGGCGGCGAATAGTTGTAGGTGTCTCCCCACTCCCCCCCGTCGACTAACCGACCCAATCCGGGAAAAGCAACACCCGAGTGTTTGTGGACTATCGTGTAGGTTCCCTCATCTGTGACATCAACCCTCAGGTATCTGTTCTCGATGGATCGAGCGTCGGCTTCGATTTCAACTTCGCGGTCGGAGGTCGAAGACTCCCCGCGTATCAGCGGAAATAGGCCCCATCCGAGCCCTGGAATCTCCGGTATTTCAACAAGGAGGCGCGCCTCTACCGGTCTTTTTGCAGTAATCCTCACTAAGGAGTTTTCGGACTCCTCCAAGAAATCGAGAAGACGAGCTTTCTCCTCTTCAATATCAAGATCGCCGACCGCAGATCGGTCTGCGACAATCGTTATGGACCGTGGGGAACTGGACGCGTCGAGGATTACCTCGTTTATGAAGTAGCCCATCACTTCTCTCGAAGAGATGGCCGTAATGTAACCCTTCACTACAGATTTTGGAAGAGTTTGGTCTATCAGGATCTCGGAGCCTGTTTTCTCGATAATCTGTGCAGGTGCAGGCTTTCCTTCCGGCCCTAGCAGCAATATCTCCTCGTTTTCTCTGTAGAGAGAGATCACAATCTCGGCGATCCCTCCTCGTTTCTCGAGGGAAGGATTGAAAAGCAAAATTCCTGGGTAGCATTCAGGCTCGCGAGTGCTTTCTTTTTCAATCGACGAAAGGTCGCCGGAGTTCTTTGCA
The DNA here is from genome assembly GCA_040289475.1 of Acidimicrobiia bacterium. Taxonomy (NCBI): domain Bacteria; kingdom Bacillati; phylum Actinomycetota; class Acidimicrobiia; species Acidimicrobiia bacterium. The sequence goes on from PSLF01000020.1 coordinate 8,043, forward strand.
GATTTTCCGACGATCTGTGCTTCTAGCACGTCCGCTTTCCGGAGTGCTTCTCGAGACAGTGCCTCCATCCCTTTATCCATAGTCGCCTTGGCGATCTGGTGTGCTTGCAAAAAGCGCGCTCGAACCTCCTCGGTTACCTCGTCAACCGAGCATGCGCAGATCGAGTCGTGAGCAGAGTTCTGAATGAGGAAATCCCAAGCAAGGTCGAGGTAGCGCCGGGAGACGTGGGGTGCGTAGAGGGCGAGAAGTGGCTCAGAGTATCTGGTCAGAATGTCCTCGGTTTCTGCCGCCAGCCGTCTTATATCGACTCGGTTTGATACTACCCCCATTAGCAAGTTTACCCTCGCTCCCGAGCGGAACTCACCGTTCCAAGACTGATAGGTCGCCGAAGGAAGTTCGGCGAAGTAATCGCCGAGCGAGCAGATCCGAAGCTGTGCAGTTTGACTGAAGAGTTCGGATGCTTTGTGAATCGCTGCTGGAAGCTCAGGCTGAGGCGGAGCATGGTCGGTCCCATTCATTATTAGGTACTTGCCCCCTGCATCGAACGCGTCGAGCTCGAGTGCGAGGTGTTCGAGCCTGGTCTTTAAGGCTTCCGGAGCGGAGGGTAGGTATGCTCCGTTCGAATAAGAAGTCGCCAGATAGGCGGTGCGCACGGCGCTGCCATCGGGGGATTCCCATCGGAACACCGTTTTATTGATAGCAGAAGGAACTCCTCGCCAAACCACGGCGTCGCCTATCCCTGCTCTTGCAAGAATCTGGGGCATCTGGCTTATGTGGCCGAACATGTCAGGAAGATACGCGATTCTCGAACAACCCCCTAGGCTCTCGGCTACTTCCATCCCTTTGGTCAGGTTTCTGATGATGGTTTCGCCAGAAACCAAGAACTCATCCATAAGAATGTGAAACGGTCCGGTCGCGATCCGCCCCGAAGAGATAGCCGCCTCTAGGCGACCACGATTTTCTGGCCTTATCTCTAAGTAGTCGAGTGCTGCTGCGGTCTGACCATCGAGTAGGAAATGGGCGAATCGATGGTCTCGATCTAGGATGTCGAGGAGTTCATCCACTACGTCGACCAGACGACTTCTAAATACTTGGAAGGGCAGGTACCACTCTCGATCCCAGTGGGTGTGTGGAACGATGTAAAACTTTGATGGGTCGCCCATTACGACGGTCCTCCTCTTCGACATAGTCTTTTGGCAGGCAATGATGTGATCTTCGACATTAGTCGCGATTTTCCCGTTTGTACACAATCGATTGACACCGCTCAGAGAGACTTCGAGCATCGAAAGCTGCATCATGCCGCATAAGATTGAGCATAGCGATCAGCGCTTGTAGGAGAAAGCTCAGCAGAGGGCGCTCACGGTGGCTATCGACATCAGTTGCAGGAAGCGAGAGTAGTGAAAGTCAAAGAGCTAGGCCACATAGTTTTATATGCAAGAGGCATAGACCGGTCCCGTCACTTTTACAGAGATTTACTCGGGTGGGACGAAGTCGGCGAAGCGTTTGGGGGACGGGCGGTTGCCTTTTCTTCTGGAAGAACTCACCACGAACTGTTACATATCGAGGTAGACGAGGATGCCTCACCGATTCCAACTCCGCCGCGCCTCGGCTTGTATCACTTTGGCCTCAAAGTAGGGGAAAGTGACGCAGAACTTGCAGAGGCCGTAAGGGAGCTGCGTAGTGCCGGAGTTCGAATCAATGGGATGTCTGACCACACAGTAACTCACAGTGTTTACATCGAGGATCCTGACGGCTCTGGCCATCCATGGAACCAAGGAGGAGGACATGAAAATTGCTGTCGCATCCGACGAAAAAACGCCACTAACTGAATTCGTCGTAGAGGAGCTGCGCAAGCGGGGTCACGAGGTCATCCTCATTGGTCCGTTGGGTGGTGAGGATGCGAGGTGGGCGGACGCGGGCCTCGAGCTCGGCAGGATTGTCTCCGAAGGAAAAGCCCAATTGGGGGTGGGCTTCTGCTGGACGGGGACCGGGATGTCGATCGCCGCAAACAAGGTTCCCGGTGTGCGGGCGGCTCTGTGTTTCGATAAGCAGACCTCCGAGGGCGCACGCCGCTGGAACGATGCCAATGTCTTGGTAATGAGCTTGCGAGCGACCTCGCTGGAGGTGGCACGAGAAATGCTCGATGCATTTTTGAACACAAAGCCTGACCCCGGTGAGGCAGATCAAATCAAAAAAGTTTCATAGGATTTCGCCGTAAAGCTTCCGCTTCATATGACTTCGACATTTGGGTTACATTCGGGTAAGCGCTAGGGGATGCTTCGCGCTAATCCAGCGCAGCCCTTGTGCGCACGGTTACTATCTATTGGTTCTCGAGATGTGCCAACTGTGTTGGAGGCTGGCGACGACAGAAGCGACCGAGGCCACTAACTAGATCGAGACTACAGGAGGTACTCGCTATGCCCGTGTATGTGATGATGTCTACGCTTTCTCCCTCTGGAGTCGAGACTCTCCGAAATTATCCTGAGCGACTGAGAGGCGTAAACCAAGAAGTAGAAGCAATGGGTGCTAAGGTTTTGGCTCAGTACGCAGTGCTGGGCGACTTTGACTTTCTCAACATCCTTGAAGCACCAGATGAAAAGACTGTCGCACGAATCGCTGTCGAGTTGGGGGCACGAGGAACCATGAAAACCCATACGGTTACAGCGATCCCTGTCGACGAATTCTTGAATATGTTAGATCAGGCAAAGGCAGCTAGAGGCGACGGATAGCGTCACCGCATCCACCAGGGGAAATCGTCTTCGCGCTCTTGGCGCACATCTTCAGGCGGAAAAAGCTTTGGTAGGACCATGCCGTCTGACAGCCTTCTGACCCGGCGTCCTATCAGTTTTCCAGTCTCGTCTCTCTCCTCAGACGCAAGGACGAACCCGCCGACCCATGATCCATCAAACGCAGAGCGAACCAAAACTCTAACGCCTCGCTTCATGACCGGGCCCTTCGCCTCTACTCTCTTGTATGGCGCCGTACTACAGCTGAAAGCGGATCTACTATCCGTGGAGTGGAGCCAGCGGCATAGATTCTCTGCTTCAGCGACGGATAGACCGGACGAATTTCTGTCTTGACCAAGTGAGGGGCGATGACGGATAAGTGTTGTCCTCCCAGTTTCGAATTGGAGCTTCAAGCCCTAGAAGAAGGTGCAGACATTGTTATCGGGATAGACGAAGTAGGGCGGGGCGCTTTAGCAGGACCGCTAGTCGTTGGGGCCTGCGCTTTTTCTAAGGACCGTATTCCGGAAGGCATCGACGATTCTAAGCGCTTGAGCCCAGCGTTTCGGGCGAAGCTTGCAAAACGAATTGAAGCAGTCGCGTTGAGTTGGGCGATAGCGAGAGTAGACGCTTGGGAGATCGACAGGATGGGATTGAGCTGGGCCCTCCGACAGGCTGCGCGCAACGCTGCGAGACTCGCTCTCGAAACAATTGATTTTCCGGAGGCCACCTCAGCGTACTTCTTGGTGGATGGTAAGGTGAGCTTGCTGGGAGAAGATGTTCCCGGCGAGGACAGCGTAGAAATCCCGCTTTTGAAGGGCGACTCGAGATCGGTCTCTGTCGCTGCAGCCTCCATTATCGCGAAGGTGCACAGGGACTCATTGATGGTACGGATGGGCGATGTGTATCCAAATTATAGATTCGAGGAACACAAGGGATACGGCACTGCAGAACATATTAGGGCGCTTTTGGAGCACGGTCCCTCGCCGATCCATAGGCGGAGTTTCGCTCCCGTGAGGGCTACAATGCAGCGACGTTTGGTCTTTGGAGGGGCGTGAAGGTGAGCGACTATACGGTTGCTATCCGCCAATTGTTTTCTGGCGCTTCCTTCGGTCATTTATCCCTCGATAAGCCTATTTTCAATTCGAACGCAAGAAAGTCACGGACAACTTGCAGGTTTCTGACCCGCAGCAAATAAATATCGCATACAGGAGAGTCGAGGAGAAGTACATGGGTATGAGAGTCGAGGTCAAGGTAAAGCCTACCCTAGATCCCGATGTGCACCGCTTCGAAACAAACAGGTGGCTTACCGGAATGGGGGGAAAGCTGTATTTAGCGGAAAAATTCAGACCGAAAGGCGCTCCCAAACCACGGCAAGGAACACTCGAATCGAAACTCTTAGAAATCGGTGGGGTTGTGTCGGTGTACGTATATGGGAGCACGGTCACCGTTTCTAAAGAACCTGAGCGGTCTTGGGACGATTTAGAGCCGCAGATCAAAGAGGTCTTGGAAAACGCCTTTTCCTATTACTCGAGAGCTTCCTAGTCAGGCTTGGCGTTTGTCCTAGGCGCTTCTCTAACTAAATCATCTGAAATCCCGATTGACGGCGCCTTTGTACCGGCGACAAATGCAGCCATGGAGGAGTAGTCGAGCTCTCTCCACGTCGACTCCACCGCCTCGGCTGCCAATTGTTCTATCGACTCCAGTGCTACCAGTTTGGGAGAGCGGTTGACTCGGTGCGCCTCTTTGAGGGTGAGCCTGATGTCTTTGAGGAGAAGCCGTAGCTTGAAGCTCGGCTCGAAGTGACCTGAGGCAATCAAGGCCCGTTTCCGCTCTACTTGGGCTTTGGCCGGGGTCTCGGAGAGAACATCCAGTACGAGCTCGGAAGAAAGTCCCATGGAAACTTCCAGGGCATACGCTTCCGCTATGGCGTCGTTGAGAATGCCCAGGAGCGTATTGACAGTCAGTTTGGCTTTGGCTGCATCGAGCGGTCCCCCACAGTAGATAAAGCGCCGCGCAACGGGCTCTAACACGGCTCTGACATAGCGGTCTCTAGAGCACCACGAGGGCCCAGGAGGACTTCGGCCACAGCATTTTCGTCGGTCACGTACACCAATACGGATCGGCTTCGGTCGTTGCTGTCGCTGGTGTGGCGGCTACCTGCGCCCCGTACTCGGCGAGGTGTAATGCTTTGGCGGGAGTTCTGTTCCAGACGCGAAGTTCTGTGCCCGCGTCCGCTAGCTTGCGGGCTATCGGCTCTCCAAGCAGACCTGTTCCTAAAAAAGGACAACTCTTTCCGTGGCGTCAGTTGGAAGGCTCTTCGGCGCGATGCCGGTTTGAGAGTGCCATTTGCGTGATTAAGCCGTTGCGTCGACCTTTGAGGGTTGAGTGTACTCCGATCCACAAATCGCCTATCACACCAGGTGGTCTGATGGTGTGGAATGAGGCCACCGGATGGACGCGAATCTGCTCGCCGGTTATTTCAGCTATTCCCAGAGCACTGCAGTGATACAGGTGCTCGAGATCTGGGCTTTGCCCAAAGGCGCTTACGCAAGCCTTCACTATCGCCCGGTGTCTCGAGCTAGAAACAGGGCGCTCGATCGAGATTTCCCTGTGAAGGATCTGTGCGCATACCAGAGAAGGAGCTACAGCCTGAATACGTGCCTCGGCTACAACTGGCCCTTGTTCGGGATCTACGAGTGCCACCGAGGATGCCGGCGCGTGCCTTAAGATTCGTTGTTCTATGAGACCCAATCGCTTCGTGGATCTACGAAGCATTCTTGGATCACTTAGCTTCCCAGAAATGACAACCGTATCGAGCACTTCTACGGGCTCGACCTCGACTACCAGTCGCAACAAATAGTACCTGTACAGATTAGCCCACCATTTCCGTCGCAGGCGATGGCGCAGGCTCGGCTGGATTTTCAGAGATCCCAACTGACGCGCTATGTAGGCGGTGGCCTCTTCCAATCCAAGGTTTGGAATAGATGCTTTGGCTCTAATGACATACCGGGGTGGGAAGAATGTGTCGGACCGCAGCCGGTCGGTGGCCTCGGCTCTGAGAAGCCGCTTTTGGAATAAGAGTTGTTTGCGCGTTGAGTTAGTGGCCAGTTCGGGGCGGATCGCCTCTCTGTTGTAGTAGTGAACGATCACGACTGGGTTTTTGCGTATGTTACGCACTTTCGCAGAGTATGCGATAGAGGTACTGAAGATGATTTTTCCTGAGTCTGCGTCAAAAGCGGTCAAAACGGGGGAAGTGACAGGGAATCCTGCGGAATTGACCGTAGTTAGCTCCGCAGTTGTATAGGTATTACAAGCCTCCAGCGCAGCTTGGCGGGGATCGATGTCCCTCATGACATTTCAGCTAGCGGGCCCATTATCGAGCTGGCGTCTGTTAGGTCCTCGAGCTCGTCAACTGCTCGAAGTAGTTCTTTTGCCACGCTCTCACCCATCGCTCCAAAGACCTTGTCTCGAACAAGTTTTTGCGTTTCGTGAGCAGGCCGCCCGGCACCTCCCAACGGGATATCCTGTCTTGCCAAGTACTCCTTTCCTTCTGAGGTGATCAGGGTTAGCTTTGCCGGAAAGCGAGCCTGGTATGCACAGAAATCTACTCCCTCCAAGGCATCCTCGGACTTTTTGAGGATTTCTCTGAGATCCAACTTAGAGGCAGATTCGTCTTCAGGTAGCATGGCTGCGGTCATCTCCGCAGAGGTGAGAATCTGTACTCTAGAGGCCAGATCAAGGATTTGACTCTCTATTGGAAGGTAGAACTCGGGTTCAAGCTCGGCAGGCGTGAGGCGCCCCGCGATAATCGTGATGGCAGAGGAAAGGGCAGCCGAGAAGTTCACATTCATAGGCAAAATGTGGTCTTTTCTGTACCATCCCGACATTGTTTCCATGCCCGCTGTTAGCATGCCGGCCTCTATCTTGATCGCCTTTACGTCCTCGGGATTAAGAGGTCTCGCCCTATCTCGTGCAAACTGCTCCATCACCTCGAATAGAGCGTCTTCTGCCGTGTCTAGATACGCACAGCCTGGATAAATTTTGTAGCTTGTGGACTCGGTGACCCAGGCACTGCCGAATCCAGAGAACATTTTCGAGAGCGCGTCTTTGTGGAACTTGGCCCAAAATCCGCCCTTGTCTTCGAGGATTCCTTTAGCCCCAATGAGGCCCTCGGCTGCCTGGAAGGCGCCTTTTGCTCCATCTACAGTGGGTTGAGAGGCTATTAGCTGCTTGGCATCCGAACCCATAAAACTGGCTACTAGAGGGTAGTTGGGTTGAGAGAAAGCCAGGCCTATCGCTGACTCTGTCTGCTCTGCGTCTAGCCCCAGTAGTTTGGATGCTGCAACAGATGCGCCCAGGAGGTGTATGTAGCTCCACATCTGTCCGTTGTGGGGTCCGAACAGCATAGATGCTCCGAGCCGTCCACCTACTTCGTTGGCTGCTACCTGAGAGGCGAGTAGGTGACGGCCGCTTATAGGGGTTCCCTCAACAGCGAGAAGCTCTGCAATGGCTAGGCTGACCAATACCGAGGAGTGGCCCGTATGGCCGGCAAATAGATAGTCGTCGAAGTCATGGACTACTGAAGAGGCGGCGTTCAGGTAGAGGGCGTCCCACAGCCCGGCTTTGCCGTTGCCTATGATGGAGCATGGACCGCTGTTGGGAGTGCCCCCCCGTCTCACGGCTTTTTGGAGCAATCGGACTTTCGAGGATTTGGCACCGTATGCGCAGGCGGCAAGGACCGATAAGATCTGAAGCTTTGCTTTGTCTACAGCGCTTTTGGGAATGTCCTCGAAATTGAGGCTTGCTGCCCACTCGGATGCTTTTCTAGTCGGTCCCATGGGAGCCTCCGCCTGCCTTACAATAACCCGTGATTCCGCCAGATGATAACTTACTCTAGCGTAAACTTTAGGGCGAGGTATCCGCTCTTGGGCTCCCTCAGATGAAAAGTAGCAAGTAAGGTTTTCAAGGAGGCACGAGACGTGCCCGCTCTCTTGGACACTATTGGTTATCCAGAACTCAAGGACGGTTCTACTGTCAGGTCCGACGTAGTAATAGTCGGATCGGGTGCCGGTGGCTCCGTAGTCGCGAAGATTTTGGCGCATGCTGGAATGGACGTCGCTGTGGTCGAGGAGGGCGCTTATTACACCGAAGAGACATACGGCGACGATCCTGGGGAGCGAATCTTGAAAATGTGGCGCACGGGAGTCGAGACCTTGGCGCAAGGGACTACTCCTATCTACATTCCCACAGGGAGGGCCGTCGGGGGATCGACTGTAATCAACTCGGGCTCTTGCTTCCGTGCTCCGGAACGGGTATTGAACGCTTGGGCAGAGCGGGGCTTGGACCACCTATCGCCTGAATCTATGGCATCTGAGTTCGCCGAGATCGAGAAGGCTTTGTCGGTGCAGCCGGTTCCCGATGAGGTCATGGGCAAAAACGGGGCGATAGTGCGAGTGGGAGCAGAAACTCTCGGGCTTAGCGGCGGTCCTATACCCAGAAATATCTCCGGATGCAAGGGGAGCGGGATATGTGTTCTCGGATGCCCTACAGGTGCCAAGCAGGCAATGCACATTAGCTATCTTCCAGCAGCTCAGCGGGCAGGAGCGAGGATCTATGAGCGAGTGAAGGCTCAGCGTCTTGTAGCGGAGGGGCGGAAGATCAAGTCGCTCAAAGCCGCCTTACTGGACCGCAATTCGAGACCAGTGGGAGACGTTAGTTTCGAGGCATCTTGCTTTGTCATCTCTGCCGGGCCGATCCACACCCCGTCGCTTTTAGCTGACTTATATCTAGAGGGGGCTCGACATTTGGGTAAACATCTGCAGATTCATCCATGCGCCGGTGTGCTGGCGGCTTTCGACGAAGAGGTTGAAGGTTACCCGAATACCTTGCAGTCGTACTACATAGACGAGTTTGCTGAGTCGCACGGGATTATGCTCGAGGCTACGTCCCAAGTTCCAGGCTTGAATCCTGGAAGAAAAATCTCCGACAAGGCTTTTCTAGGCGTGTTCTGTTTCGATCGAGGAGAAGGCGAGGTGGTTTTGGGTGAGGGGGGACCACGGCCGAGGTACGAGTTGTTGCCTTCCGACGTCGAGGCATTGGCTTTCGGCGTCTACCAATCGGCCCGCATTTTTCTGGCGGCGGGCGCTAAGTGGGTGCGCACTGGCCATCCCGAGCTGAAGAGGGTCAGCTCTGAAAGTGATGCCAAGAAGATACTAGAGCTTCGGTGGGAGCCGAAGTTTTTCATCCCCACTGCTTTTCATCCTGTGGGGACGGCTCGAATCGGAGTAAGCCCCGAGGTGTCCGTCGCTGATCCGTACGGGCGGGTGTGGGGATACCAGAACCTCTCTGTCGCAGATGCTTCGGTTCTACCCAGCTGTCCTCAGGTCAACCCACAGCTAACGATCATGGCTGTGTGTGCCAAGATTGCGCGAGCTGTCGTTAGTTAGCGGTGGCCAAGCTCACTTCTGCTATGGGGCCGCATTCCTTCTTGTGCGTCTTGCTGCTCGTCGGCGTGGGCAAGGCGTTCGATCCGGATGTTTCCCGTAGTGAGCAGCTCTGCTCTGGAGACGAAGCGGTGGGGACGCCGCTCATCCCAAATCCATGCATCCCAAAGGACGACTGTAGGTGGTGAAGACCCTCGGACTTCTACACGGTTAGCCAGATATACCTCTTCGTCGACTTGAACGAAGTATGTAAAGAAGTCGAATACATCGTTGAACTCTTCTTGAAGACTCTGGATTTCATCGGCTCTGTCTTCCACACGGCCTCCCGGGGAAACTATCCCAGGAAAGCCCCTCGACTCCCGCCCGCCGGACTTTTGTCCCCGGCTTTATTGCCGGCGCTGTGACTACATATACTCGCATACATCTTGGCTGGGGTGTGTGATATCGCCCTTTTTTCTGGAATCTGGTTTTGGCGGCCCGGCCACAATCTTGGCAAAGTCAAGGGCTATCGGCGTGCGCGCGCCGGCGTGTCGCTAGTCAGAACCTGACTTTGACAGACAAGGTGCTGCCGCCGCAGGTGCGAGCACAGGTGCGAGGAGCCCGATTGGGGATGTATTGCTAGGCATGGATATGCAGAATGCCACCGTTGCTTTGGAGGGACGGTTGATATCTAAAGGACAGCAAGCTCCTGACTTTACGCTGGAGACGACGGCGGGAAAAAGGGTCACCTTGAGCCTCATCACGCCACTGTGGCCGGTGCTCGTTATTTTCTTCAGGACAAGGTGCGATGCGTGCCGCGTTCTCATGCCCCGCCTCATCAAACTCCAGCATGACTACGGCGACGCCGACATAGAGATCTTGGCCGTCAGCCAGGATGGAAAGATCATGACTCACGACTTCGTGACAGACATTCGCTGGCCGGGGAGAGTTCTAGTCGATCACCCTGAACTAGAGGCTTCCAAGGCATTCGGAGTGGAGTTGCTTCCCGCAGCGGTCCTAGTCGATACCGACATGGTCGTGCGAGCGACCGCGGACGCCTCCGATCTAGACAGCTTCGAAAGACTCACGGAGGAAGTGGCCGCTCTGGTCGGGTGGCCGTACAAGCCACTTTTGCTATATGACATAGAGCCAGTTGGTCCATGCCCTTCGAAAGCTATGCAGGCTATCGAGTAACTTGGATGGCTGATCGCAGGTAATTAGCTGTTGTAACATATAACAACTCAAAGTTCGGAGGCCGACACGCTTCCCATCGCAGCGAGGTAGACCTGTGAGCAAGAATATTTTTCCGGAACCGGAGTCTTTGGAGATAAACCCCTCACCGGAGACTCTGAGGGAGTACGCGTTGGCTATGCCGAATGCGAGGCTTACGGAGTTCGACAATGTAAATGTCAAGACTCGTGTAACTGCTCGCTCCAGGTCCAGCACCTATATAGTCAGCGACAATCCTTCAAACCATTCAGATCAGACAATCTCGCGCTCCGAGTACGAATTGATCGAAAAGCTTCAGAACGACTATATCGCTGGCAAGGACATGATCGAGATTAGGGGATTTATCGGGGTAGACCCAGAATTTCGAGTACCAGCTCGAGTTGTGATTGAAAAAGACAACGCCAACATTGCGGCAATGCAGCGCCAGCTGTATTACCCCCCGGAGGGTAACCCAGAGGCATTGGACCCCTTGATCACGGTGCTCTACACCCCCAACCTCGAAGCACCCGGCTACCCGAACGACCGGGTAATTGCAGTCGATTTAGACATGGGGGTTACTCGGGTCTTGAACTCCGACTACTTTGGGGAGTCTAAGAAGGGTGGACTTCGGATGTGGAACGCTATCGTCTACCAACGAGGTGGCCTGGCTTTGCATGCCGGCTGCAAAGTCATTCCGGTAGACGGCAAAGTACGCTGTGCTTTAGTGGTAGGCCTGTCAGGCACGGGGAAGACTACGACTACATTCACACAACAGAACAACTCTCTACCGGTTCAAGACGACTTTGTTGCCTTGATGCCAGGAGGTGTTGTACACGTAACCGAGAACGGATGCTTCGCTAAGACCTACGGACTGGATCCACGCGTCGAGCCGATCATATACGGTGCTGTTACAAAGCCCGATGCCTACCTCGAAAACGTGGGCCAGGACTCTAACGGACGTGTCGACTTCTTCGACGACTCATATACACAGAACGGCAGGGCTACCTTTGAGCTAGCCGCTATTCCACACGAGAAGCCGGAAAATGTTCCCCTTGCCGAGATTCTTCTGATTCTCAACAGGAACGAGAACATAATTCCGGGAGTTGCCAAGCTAAGCCCGTTACAGGCTGCTGGATATTTCATGCTAGGAGAGACTCAAGGAACCTCCGCTGGAGGTGCTGATGAGGCTGGAAAATTCCTGCGGGTGCCGGGCACCAATCCTTTTTTCCCATTACAGCATGGGCTTCAAGGAAACAGGATTTTAGAGCTGCTTGAATCTTCTAAGCTTCAGGTTTATTTGATGAACACCGGGCGGGTAGGCGGACCAGAAGGGGACGAGCGCTCCAAAAAAATCACGATCCCCCATTCGTCTGCGATCGTAAAAGCAATCGCCGAGGAGAAAATCGAGTGGGAGGAGGATCCAGACTTTAGATACCTTGTCGCTACAGCAGTGCCTGGTATCGACAAGGAAGACTCGGAGATTCTGAGACCTAGGATTCTTTATGAGAGGCAGGGAAGGATGGAGGAGTACCGTTCTATTGTAGAGCGACTAAAAACTGAGCGCTGTGAATACTTTGCCCAATACCCTGCACTCTCTAAAGAGATAGTGAATGCGGTGTGTTGATGAGTCCATGGAAGCGAAGCTTCAGCGTACTCACACCAAGGCACAAAAGGTACTTACATTGCCTTTGAAGGTTCGAAGCTGTCCCCCCGCAAGGCGATCCCCAAAGCAATCACCGCCGTGACAAGGTGGAGAATATTGTCTGGATGGTTCAACGCAATAATGTTGGCAGATGAGTTCACTAAAAAAATTCCGACTATTCCAACCAGGAGATACACGGCACCTACTATTCCATTCACCATTCGAGCCCCTTGGACCCCGCTCGTCGCCCCGATAACGAGCAGGGCACCAACTGCTATATGCACCAGGTTATGAAGTGGGTTGATTGCGAATACGACTAGAAGTTTCCCTTGGGTAGCAGTGAACCCTACGTTTCGTGTCACTAAAAACCCGACGAGGCCGACGACAATATAAACAACCCCAAAAGCCCATCCGAAAATTCGATTCCAGGATCGGTCCATGACTCCCTCCCATGTCTCAAGCCTTGACGCCACTTCCCTCTCGCTGTAGGCTGATTTAGCCATGAAGGCAACGAGGCCGATTCGGCTTGTCTAGAGAAAAAAGTATCCCAACAGCTCTGGGGTGTCAAGGGTTCTGAGAAGAAAAATTTTCGTGAACCGTTGTGCGTCGTTGCTCCGTAATCGTGATCAAAGCATGATGCAGAGTTAGGGATTATTAGAAGCTATGGCAATGCCATTTTCTCTGCTGAGGAAAAGCACTACTTTTGTGGCCTTTGCGGCTATTTCAGCCTTTACTTTAGTAGTCGGTGCCACATGCACACGTGCGAGTATTAATGGCGCAGCAGATAAGTCGAGTCCTACAGGGGGATCTAACACTATTAGGCTGAGAGGATTGGCATTTATTCCAGAACACTTAGAAGTCAGCATAGGGCAAAGTGTTGTCTGGATAAATGAAGAGCCAGTCGAGCATACGGTCACAGGTGGCACTCCCGGAGCACCCGATACGAATTTTATAGACGTTACCCTTTCAGAAGGGAAAACAGCCTCTTACGAATTTATGAAGCCGGGAACGTATCAGTTTTTTTGCCGTCGTCACCCGACAAATATGCGAGGGGAAATAATTGTACGTTGAGACTAATCAGCGAAAAACGACTCATACCAAAATAGTCGCACAGGGCTTGAGCATATAGGATTGGTTCGCATAAGGAGGTATGTAAAATGTGCAGATCGTTAAGCTAGTCATGCATTGATGAATGGGCGCTTATCCTGTATTGTTGTACGCAAAACTTTTGAAAGAGCGGAAAAGGAGAAAAAACGGCATGAGGTCAAAAGCTAAAATTCTCATCGGGATACTGGTTTTAGCAATTGTTGCCTTCGGTTGTCAGCGCATGGAGCGCGCCACCGGAGCAACATCAACGAACACTTCAACGAACACTTCAACGAACACCATGGCATCGTCTAAGCTGGCTGATACGAGAGCCACCATGTTGCACTTGCTAGAAGAGCACGTTTACCTCGCTGCTTCTGCGACTGGTGCTGCTTTGGGTGGGCGTCCCGATGAATTCCAAGCCGCAGCGAGTGCACTCGATGCGAACTCTCGCGATGTCGCAAGTGGATTAGCGCCGGCTTTGAAAAAGACCCCGGATCAGGTCTATGAGTTTTGGAAAAGTCATATAGATATGGTAGTCCGGTATACAAATGCTGTAGCAAACAAGGATATGGCGCAGCAGGAAGCTGCGGTCAATGATTTGCTCAACTACGCCAAATCCTTTGGGACCCTTGTAAATTCTGCCATTCCCTCTTTGCCTGCAGATGCCGTTGAAGGCTTAATAAAAGAATAT
>PSLF01000020.1:21917-24373 GCA_040289475.1 Acidimicrobiia bacterium
CAAATCCTTTGGGACCCTTGTAAATTCTGCCATTCCCTCTTTGCCTGCAGATGCCGTTGAAGGCTTAATAAAAGAACATATAACTAGCCTAAAGGCCGTTATAGACGCGCAGGCGAAAAAGGACTACTCGGGCGAGTATAATGCTTTGAGAAACGCCGCCAAACATATGGATTCGATTGCCTCGGCTTTGGCGAAGGCGGTTTCCGAATAAAATCTATTTACAACAAGCCACTTCACAGCTTGTTGTAATCAGTTAGGAAAACCCGGGCTGAGCGTATAGGGCTCAGCTCGGGTTTTTATGTAAGCATGATGTGACTAGCCTTTTCCGTCACGTTTTCGCGCAGGGGGGCGACGCGAAGAAAGACTTTGTCAGACTGCCTGCCTCTAGCGGCTAGCGGCTGCCTTCTGGGGTGTTCTTTTTTCTTGGCTTAATAGCTGTCCCAAGGAGTTCTGGTAATGCTGGCTTAGGACCCCACCATCACAAGTATCGCGATGGCCAGTGCCAGTACAGCACCCCAAAGTACTAGGCGAAGCAGCCGATTCCGCCACTTCCGCCTCGCATACGCCTTGTACGAAAGGCGGGTCGCTTCCGCCTTTGACGTTTCAAACGGAGTCCTAACGCTCCGGGTGGTTGTTCCGGCGTACATAACTCCCTCCCTTGCAGGGCCGGCCAGGGCCTCTCCAGCAGCATTTGTTAGCACAGGCGCACTCGGACCTTACCCTACCCCATATCAGTTTCGGCACGACACCTGGTTTGGGTTGAGTGAGGGTGCAAAAAAACTGACCGTTGTGAGCTGGTAGTTCTTACGTGTCGTCACCAAGAATGTACTCAGAGTGTGCTTTCCTGGCTCGCTACGGGGGTCTCGGGTTAGTAATATTCACTGCACCACACCGCGCCTCACCTTTGTCTGCTAGACATCGGTGGCAACTCTTTTTCAAAGACACAACCTAGGGCGGGTTTGGAAAACGCTTTTTAGGCAAGTTGAGGAAGTCGAGGCATGAAGCTAGACACGGTTTTAGCCACCACTGACCTTAGGGATGTAGGCCCTGTCGCTCGTCATGCGGAAGAGATGGGTTTCGACTTTCTGTGGGCCCCGGAGACGGTGGCGAGTCCGATGATGCTTTTGGGGGTGGCGGCTCTGGAGACGAGCAAAATTGGGCTCGGCACGGCTATTCTCGTAGCCTTCCCTCGAAGCCCCATGATTACCGCAATGGAGGCTTGGCAAGTTCAGAAGGCGTCGGGTGGACGTTTCGTCCTCGGCCTCGGTACGCAGGTCAAGGGTCACAACGAACGCAGGTTCTCGGTGCCTTTCGACCGTCCGGGCCCGAGATTGAGAGAAATGATTTTGGCGCTTCGTCATATCTGGAAAGCCTTCCAGGGAGAGGAACGCCTTTCTTGGAAAGGAGAGTTCTACCGGTTCGATCTTATAACCCCGTTTTTCAATCCTGGACCAATCGAGCACCCTACTATCCCTATCTATATCGCTGGAGTAAATGAGTACATGTGTCGCCTTGCGGGCGAGCTATGTGAAGGATTTCATGTGCACCCTTTTCATTCGGTGAAGTACCTCAACGAAGTCGTCCTTCCGGCGATTTCGACAGGACTTGCATCTGCAGGACGTAAGAGGGAAGACATTCAGCTCACCGCTCCTGTATTTGTATGCCTGGGTCGCGATGAAAAAGAGATCGAGGCAGCCAAGGGTCCAGTCCGGGCACAAATTGCTTTTTACGGTGCCACGCGCACATACAAACCAGTCTTCAATGTGCACGGGTGGGGTGATGCCACTGCCGAGCTTCAGAGATTGATGGCCGAGGGTAGATTCGCAGAGATGGCCTCTGTAATCGATGACGAAATGTTGGCCGTGTATGCGCTAGAGGCTACCTACGAAGACTTGGTCGACAAGCTTAAAGCCAAATACTCCGGGATTTTGGATCGCGTGTACCTTTACCTTCCGTTGCCCCAAAAAATGCCAGAAGATCTCGAGTTGAGGTGGCGAGCGATCATATCGGAGATGAATAGCTAAGGTTCTGCCCGTGTTTTATTGCCCGGAGGTCGGAGCGGTTGTTCCCGCACCCGAGCACTCATTCCCTCGACCGCTCTCATCCTTCAGGGGAGCGGGTTCCGACCTATGCGAGCCACTCCAGCCGAGCCCCAACGCTTTGGGCGAGATCGCCAACGTCGCGATCTGAGGTGAGCACGACAACTTGGGTGGCCGCCGAGACTTGATCAAGCAGGCTTAAGACGTCTTTTTTTTCGTAAATTGGCGCATCGTCGATGGCCCCGTCGACGATGAGGGGGAGCTGCTCGTCGGCTGGTCCGCATCCCAGAACCAATGCGGCGCGAAAGATCATGTAAGCAAAAAGAGGATCCTTGGCGGAGCCCAAGGAGGTGTGGGGTTCATTTCCGTGCTCATCTTCGTATCCAGAAGCACGATCTAAACTCTTGGATCCCAAAC
>PSLF01000021.1 GCA_040289475.1 Acidimicrobiia bacterium
CCTGTAGCTGGAGGGCATGTCCAAGACGCAACGAGGGGCTAGGGAGAGGAGGTGTTCTGAAGGAGAAAAGCCGAGAGTGCTCGGCTTAGTCGGGCTCGGCGCCTTGGTCGCCGCTGTTTTGGTCTTGGCTAGCTAGAAACTGTTCAATTTCGGATGCTATCTGGTCTCCCGTGACCGAGCCGAAGTCACTCAGGACACTCGGGCTCTGAGCTTCGACTTCTTGGTCGGTGAATATTCGCTCGAGTTGTGCAACATACTCTCTGGCTTCGGGATTGTGTCGGACAGCCTCGTCTATTTTCTCTCCAGTCTCGGCCGCGGAACGGGCCAACTCACCGAGATCTAGCCGGAACCCTGTGACTCGCTGCACGGTTTCGAGGAGTGAAAGCGAGGCTCGAGGCCACGCCATCTGGGAAAGATAGTGGGGAACGCGAGCCCAAATGCACATAGAAGGAATACCGTGTTCGGCGAGCGCCGCCTCGATTGCGAGCTGTATTCCTGCGGGCACTTCCGCCTTTCCCTGCAGAGCGCCGACCCGGGCTACAAGAGCTGGGTCGGGCGATGTGGAGATTATTGGAGGTGTCTTAGTGTGGGGCACTGGAGCGGGAATCGCTCCAAGTCCAATAGCCAGCGCAATACCGAGCTTCGTTGCGGCCTCTGCTACAAGTTGAGAGAACAATTGCCAGTTGATGTCTGGCTCCGGGCCGCCGAGTGTTACGACCGAGTGCTCGCTGGCTATGTATCCGGCGGAAAGGGTAACCTCGGGCCAAGCCAAGCCCTGACTGATGCCATTGGAAACCGAATAAACAGGCCTTCTTGATCGATAGTCAAATAGGCCGTCCGGAAGGAACTCGGCGAACCGCTCTGCTGACGCCTTCGTCTTTAGATATGCCAGCGCCATGCTGGCGGACAAACCACTGTCGGTCCATCCCTCGAATGCATGTACCAAAATACCTTCTTCGACTCGGACGTCGCTTATGAAGCGTATCTTGGGCTCAGTCATTCAACGGCCCTCGACGGTATCCAACTGTGCGCTCTGGTCCGCATTTGATCATCGCCACTTACGGCGGAATTTCCCACTATCATGCTTCGATTGCGGATGCAATGGCAGATGACAGTGCCATTATGGTCACCTGCGGGTTCACGGTGGGGCATCCAGGAAGGGAAGATCCATCACATACCCATACTCCATGTACTCCCCGGAGCTTGCCTTTTTCGTCTACTGGATGGCGCTGCTCGATTCCTCCTGCGGCTACAGTTCCGACAGGATGAAAAGCAGCCAGGTGTAGCCTTCTTATGTCGGCGCGCTGCACACTTTCTCTTACAGCATCGATGTTGTCTTGTGGCTCGGTTCCAGCAATGGGAAGGATGAACTGTCGTGCTCCAGCCGCAGCTAGGATGCGGGCACACTCGACAATCGCAGAGAAGATTCGGGACGCGTCGTCTTTGTGAAGTCTGTAAGTAATTATGGGATTTGACTTTCCCAAAACCGTACCCGATGGACGGTCTGCGATCATTGCTCCCAGCATCCCCGTGTTTTTCATCATCTCTATCTGGCCCACGAGCTCACCTCCCCAACCCGGAAGAATTGCAGATGTCATTCCGGGGGGAGCGCTGGTGGCTTCCATCAAGATGCCGCGTTCATGGTAGGCGTCAATCGCGGCGCTCTGAAGTACTCCACGCCAAGGATAAACTTCGTTGTCGAAGACCCCGATCACGGCAAATGCAGGGTGTAAGGTCAGATTTTTTCCTATTTTCGGGTGCTTTCCCAGTCCGGAACGCCTCAGTAGAGCAGGAGTTTCTATCGAGCCCGCTGCGGCTACCACGATGGGCGCCTCGATTCTTATCTCGGATCCGTCAGGACGGCGGGCGACGATGCCTACTGCTCGGTCATCTTTTACGAGAATGCGTTCGACTCGGGCCTCTGAAACGATTCTCGCGCCTAATAAGCATGCAGAGGGAAGGACTGACAAATGGACACCGGCTTTGGAGTTGGTAGGACAGCCGATCGCACATTGGCACGTGCCCTGACATCCCGGTGCATTCCGCAGAAGGGGTCCGGCGGAAAGACCAAGCCTGCGGGCGCCTTCAATGGCCACTTTACCGTTAGCTCCCATGATGCTATCTGGTACTGGGCCCACCTGGAGCATCTGTTCTACGTCCTCGAAGTGGCTCTTTATCTTGGACGGATCCGCAATTTCGAGCCGTTCCTCTTTCAACCAGCGCTCCAGCACTCTCTCGGGAGTCCGGTAGCATGTACCCGAGTTAACTAGCGTCGTCCCTCCAACGCCACGGCCAAGTGGAAGAGCTATTGGAGGGCTTCCTAAAGCGACTGTGGTTCCAGCCGCCCTATAAAGAGCAGCGAACCGTTTTAGCGGATGTTGGGTGCGAAACTCTTCTACCGAGAAACGGCGCCCCTCTTCTATGACTAGGACGTTCATCCCTTTTTGGGCAAGCCTGAGTGCTGCCACCGCCCCACCTGCTCCCGAACCAACAATGACGGCGTCGGCGGCCAATCTTGATGGAACTTCGGTAGAACGGTCTATGTTGAGCTCGGGATCAGGCCTCGACAACTTGGAATTTTTTGCAGCGTGGAGTATCTCGTCTTTGTAAGTGTCCGCGCCATTGCTGAGAAGGATGAGTGCTTTGATGCCCTGTAGCGCCTGTGCTGTAGCTGGGTGTCTGTCCAGGCGTTGGAACAGCTGGGAACGCTGTTCAGAGGATAAGTCCCCTAGTGGCTTTCTGTACAAAATGCGGGAAAAAATGCCCAAGGACGCGATGGCCAGTTTGGTCGCTGTTTGTACTAGAGGCGGAGTCTGACTTAGGTAGGAAACCAAGAGATAGGCGAGGCGGATGGGATCTGGTCCCCCGTCTTCAGGGGGGAGAAGAACGGCTGAAATCTCGGCTAGCTGTGCCGGAGTCGGAGCAGTACCGATTCCCAAAGTGTGTCTTCTTTCCATATACAGGTAGAATTCCTCTTTCAATTGGCAGATATCAACTGGTATCGCCAACGCCTACCGAGGCGATTGTAATCGTGTGGATCTAGATTGCCACCGGGTCAGCATTTGACTATGGAGTTACGGCGATGAGTTTTGCAATTGATGCCCCAGGGCTGGTAGGGATAGGGGTCGCAACAGCTCTTCTGACGGACGATGGAAAGACTAGGGCTGCGATAGGTGGAGGCACCCTTGCAGCTTTCTACGGAGTTTCTTTGAGCATGTACTTCGAAGCTGGCTGGGCTCGGCCGTTTTGGCGGATTACCGGTGCTAAGTCCGGGCGAGACTGGATGATCAACTCTAGAATTTTCAGATTCGACACGTCAACGATGAGCACGAAAAACCACTTCTTTGCAGCAGCTATATTTGCAAGCTATCCCATCTGGTTGCTGTTGGGTATTGCGCTCGGAGACGTGATAAAAGTGCGTCGGGGCAGAAAGAGTTAGCGGACACCGACTATTTCAGCACGCAATACCACTTTTCCGCTTGGGGCGGGGTTCCCGTCGTCCGGTTCGACGGAGATCATGATCTCTTCAACCTTGTCCAAGCCCACGCCTGTAGAGACGGTAACTGTGTTTATCCCTGGCGAGTCCACGCGAAAGCTTCCTCCCGAATACACCCCCGTTCTTTGTTTGAACCAGACTTCATAAAGTTGGCCTGGATCCAATCCCCACACTGTGATGTCACACTGCCAAGTTGCACCTATCCTTCTTGGGATGATTTCGCCTCCTGGAATAAGCGCACCATATGACCCCCTAGAGTTCGAATTTCCGATGTCTCTCACCGTCGGTGTTGCTGGTGGAAGCGACGGGACCACCGAGGAGTCAGGCGGTCTTTCCGATGGTGAATTCTCCGGAGTAGACGAAAGTTGGGATCCTGCAGCTACGAGTCTGAATGCTGGTGTCGGAGAGATAGCTCCGATCGAGGGAGACGCGCCCGCCTGACCTGCAGAGGGACGATCCTTGCTTATTTGGTTGTTTACGGCAATTGCTATTAGAACTATGACAATGGCGGCGGCTCCTAGCGTCGACAGAGTGGTTAGAAGACGCCTACGAGAGGCGGGACTTCGCAAGTGCAAGCCTTCAGCGTCGGCGACTATAGGAGCCGCCTCAACCCCAGCTGACGCACTTCTCAAAATCGCTGAGACTACCCGTTCTTCAAGCTCTGGTGGCGGTTCTTGGGCAAGGGTGGCTGCTTCTAAAAGTTCATGTAATCCTTCGAGCTCATCAACCGCCCGTCGACACTGCTCACACTGCTCGAGGTGTTTCCTGACGAGCGTGGTTTCCGCTCCGTCGAGGCCTCCAACGACGTAAGCCCCCAGGGATTCTTCCGTTTCTTGATGGTCTGTGTGCTCGGTGTTGTTCACGCCCAGCCTCGAAAAGTTGTCACAATTGCCTCTTGAACCACCTGGGATCCTCCGGCTTTGGGTTTCCTATCCACTTTGCTGCGATCCATCTCATTCTCTCGACAGTGAAGAAGCCTTTGGAGGAAACTCAAATCCCCGATTCTCCAGAGCTATCTTCATTTTGCGAAGTGCCTTGAAAGTACGCGACTTTACGGTTCCAACTGGAATCCTAAGCTTCTCAGCGATCTCCTTTTGAGTCATGTGCTCAAAGTAAGCCATCTCCAAGACCTGTCTGTGCTCGTTCGACAAAGTTTTCAGCGCCGCTGCGACCTGTCCACCGATCCATACGGCCTCCAGGTCCAAGCTGGTGGCGTACTTTGATAGTTCTTGCTCGGGGACCCCCACAACTTCCCGTTCTTTGCGCATCGCGTCTGCGACGCAGTTGCGGGATATTCCATAAAGCCATGCTCCTAAGGTTCCCTTGTCTTTTTCGTAAGTAGAAGCTCGGTGCCATGCTCGCAAAAACACCTCTTGGGTCAGGTCCTCGCTCTTTACGGGATCGCCGGTCATTTTGCGGATCCAAGAGTACACGGCGGTGCCGTACCTTGAGTACAGCTCGCGTGCCGCTTCGGAGTTATGGGGCTCCTCGGCAATAAGTTTCATCAGTTGGCCATCGTCGAGTTCGCCTAGCGCTGTGTCGTCCACAACTAGATACTTCTTCCTCGGTCCTTCTGGTTCTTTGAGCTACTGCCATTCGAGCTACTATCATCGATTGCTTCAAGCTCGGTCATGTGCTTATTTGAGCTCGTGGCATTTCTGGTCATAGGTTCTAATGCCAATAGATTCGACCTGGCATAACCTCGATCCTAGTCGATTACAGCTCAGAGGCTCCTTGAGAGGACTTGCAGACATGGAATGAGGGGGCTGTGGCATCAGGCCCGGCAATGTTCCTTGTTTGCGGGTTCCGAGTAATCTGTTGGATAAGCGAGCGTGCCAAATCAGCCCCTGTTCCTTTTTTGGCAAAGATGACGACTGATCCACCCCAGCCAGCACCCGTCTGGCGGGCCCCGATATAACCAGGCTCATGTGCTGCCTGTTCTACTAAGAAATTCGTTGTAGGGTGCCCAGCGTCGTACTGTGTGACCAGGCTTGTGTGGGAGTCTTCGAGCAGTTCCCGGAGCTTTGCCAGGCAGCTATCCACTCGACTCTGCAAAACGCGAGCGCTCTTTGGATCTGGGGATTCTCTATATAAGCTGTACAGTTCCCGGAGGATCTCGGAAACTTTCCTGACCCGGACATTCTCTGTTACGACATGTCGCACTCTTTTTGCAAGGATTGCAGGGAGGGGCTTGGTAGCTTCGTTCAGGTGCTCTTCTGTTATGTCTGAGAGGGTGTCGATTTTGCCTATGCGCCCGTCCTTATTTAGCATCTGCAGCGCTGACGCGCACTCTTGCCGTCTGGCGTTGTACGCCGCCTCAGCCAGGCTGCGGCGCACTCCCGAGTCAATTGCGACGATATCGAAGAGCTCGGGCATTGGTATCTGTTCTGCACTTTTGCGCGCGGTGTCGATAAGAAGCGCGTGACCCGCCTTTCCCATAATCGAAATGGCTTGGTCCATGATTCCACACGCAACGCCTGCATATCGCTGCTCCGCGCTGCGGCATGCTTCCGCGAGTTCCCATGGGGAGAGTGACAGCTCCGCGAGCGCAAGAGCCGCAGTGGCCACAGCGACCTCAAGAGCCGCCGAAGATGAAAGTCCCCGTCCGGGGGGAATCTGTGAGGCGATGGCCCCGTAGAATCCCTTCGGTGGACGTCCTCTCTCAGTAAGCTCCACGAGCACTCCCTGGACATATCTGCCCCACTCAGGAAGCGAATAGTTGGACACTGCTTGGGATCCGTCTGGGGCGAGTGCAACTAGGTCCGGCTCTCTCCTAGAAATCAGGAAGACATTTCTGCTCGGTAAACAGGCCAAGAAAACGGCAAGATCTATGGCCATTGGAAGCACTAATCCGCCGTTGTAGTCAGTGTGGTCGCCAATGAGATTGACCCGGCCGGGGGCCCTAAAAAATCGGACTCCTGATCGATCTACGCGTGTGCGGTCTGGGGAGACGACAGCAATTAGTCGAGAAAGAGCGCCGTCCAAGTAGTTGCGAATCTCGGCCGGTAGTTGGGGCGAGTCGCCAACAGAGCCGCGTCCGCGGGAAGCTCTGTAGCCTGTGTAACCCGCTTGGCTTGGCGGGCTGAAGCTCGATGCAGGCGCTATTGTCTCGTCACTTCTAGATTGCATGGCGAGAGGAAGGTACTCGTTGGAAAGCTTCTCTCCAGTGACTAGCGGCCGCCTCAGGCTGTACTGGATTTTGTAACAATGCAGTGGAAACCTCTGCCCCCGCCACGTATCGCAGGAGCCCACGCTTGCGCATAGGCGAGACGATCTCCACTCTTAGGTGCCAGCTCGCGACCGGCGATTCCTCTTGCTTTTTCGGAACGGGCCGCTGTAAGAACGCCATCATCGTGGGCAGCGGTGTATCGAAGATCAAATCTGCAGCTGCATACGCTTTCCTCAGGGCTTTCATTAGGGAGGCAGCCTCATCGTTTTCTAGCTGGTCTATAGAGCCGAGATGTCGCTTGGGCAAAAGGTACAGGGCGTACGGCCATGCGCTGGCATAAGGAACATAGGCCAGCGTGAAGTCATCTTCAAAGACGAGACGCGGTCCCCCACCTTCGAGTTTTGCGACTTCACAAGTGATACACCGGATCCTATTCCGGTCAGCTAGGTCGGATGCTCGTTCGATCTCCCGCCGGATCCTGGGCGGCACGAGAGGAAAAGCGTAGATCTGGCCATGCGGGTGCTCTATGGTGACGCCTACTTCGGGACCGCGATTCTCGAAGATAAGTACATATCTAACGTGATCTAGGGAGGAAAGTGCCAGGGTTCGCTCCTTCCACAGAGCGAAAAGAGAAGAAAGCTGCGCATCGGATAGGTTACCCAGAGAGGCATCGTGGTCGGGAGAGTACAGAACCACTTCTGCCTCTCCGATGGCAGGTACTGTATCGAAAAGGTGGCCGTTGTAAGTAGACCTTCTTGCTTCGAGTGCCTCGATCGCCTTCGCAGTTTCTTCGGGGCCAAGTCCCAGTGCGTTTGGAGAACGCATTACAGGCCAGCGGTTGGTAAACGCTTTAACTATGTATGGATCCTTTGCCTCTAATCCTCCCACACAGAAAGGACACTCTTGGGGAAGGGCAGGCCGGCTCTGTCTGCCACCCGCGATAATCACCCACTCTCCAGAAAAGGGATCCATGCGGAACTCCGGAGCTGTCGCTCCGACCGAGTCAGCTCGCGGGTCGGGCAGTTCAAGCTCGGATGCACCGCTTCTCTCGTTGATTGATGCACCTGTAGATCTTGCTTCGTCGATATTGTCCGAAGTCACTACCATCTCGATCGCAATCAATATCTTGCTCAGCGTAGGAGTTCCGCTGCGATGTCTCTGGGATCGGCAGTTTTTATGGCAACAATTGCGTCACGGAATGCGCCTGCAGCGTCAATACCCAATGCGTCGGTCTCTAAGATCTTCGGTGTAGTTCCAGTGCGGTCGACTCCGTAGATACCGAAACGGGGAGTGTAAGAACCCCATTCGTAGTTGTCTATGAGGGTCCAGTGATAATAACCTCGCAAGTCTATGCCGGATGCTCTTGTGACATAGATTTGCGCAAGGTACCTTCTTATGAACAAGTCCCTGGTGATCCTGTCGGGACGGGGATATGCCATTCCTTCGTCTACGGCGGTTGCCATCCCGTTCTCGGCCACGATAACGGGTTTTGAAGGCGCGTTTTGCGCGCATGCAGCACAGGCTATCGGAAGTCCTGTGGGGTTGAATTTCTGTTCCCAAAAGTTGGCAACCGGCGACCAATGCTGCTTCATGGCAGTAGAGCGTCCTGGTCTTGCTAGTCCGTTAGAAAGATACGGATCGTAGTAATCAAGGGCGATGAAGTCCAAGCAGCTTTCTCTCTTCGCTTCATACAGTGCCCGCATTGTTCGGGAAAATCGTTCTGGGACGAGTCTTGCGGTAACGGCTGAGAGAATCTGCTCCAAAAGAACCCTTGCTCCCGTGGGCCTGTTAGGATCGGCTTGCCAAGCCCTGTAGAAACGGGCAGAACAGTCTCGGACATATGCAGCCAGGTCCGACGGCTCCAAGGCAACACCCGACTCTCGGGCCAGTAAAAGATCGATGAGGCACTGGCCTAGTCCCCAAGTCCAGCTAAAGAAGATGTTTGTAGAGACCTGGGGCGTTTTCCAACCTTTCGACTCGTAGACGTCGTGTATCAGGTTGTACGCTTTTATGTGGGCTGCCATCATCCGATCAGTGACGTCGTATGCCTCCCGCAGTCGTCCCCTACGTCCTGGCGGAAACATGCCTATGAAGTAGCCGGCGGGACCAGGCGCGTTGGGCTCATTGAAGGTGAGAATCCGTGAGATCGGGCTTTCTCCTGTGCCAACTAGCTCTGAGTTGATGCCCTCTATTGCATAGGAGACGAACTCTAAGTACCTCTGGATCGTCGAATCCCTAGACCATCCATCGACACCGAGCCAGCGTGGGTGAGTGAAGTGAGTGATCGTAACAAAGGGCTCCATTGCCTTCACTCGGAGGCTCTTGAGCAAGGAAACGTAGCGTCGCAGCGCTTCCTTGTCTGGATCAGGAGGTTTCGAGAGGGCTGGTTTCGTGCAAGGGAAAATGCGCGCCCACTCGATTGAGAGGCGAAACGCGTTCAGCCCGATGCTTGCGGCCCTTGAGATATGTTCTTCAGGGTGATCCCAGAAGCGAACTGCTAGCCCAGAGGTTTGTACTCTTCCCGACGCCTCCCAGTCGGCCCAATTGTTCTTTGGCTCGTCTGCTCCGTTAAATCCTCCTTCGTTTTGGAATCCGGCCGTGGCCACGCCGAACTCAAAGTCGTCCGGAAGCGGACACGACGCGACTAGATCGGCGAGCTCCTCTTGGGGGAGCTCTCCGTTTACGCTAAATCTTGGTGTTTTCTGTGGTTTTCTAGCAGGAGTCACGTTTTAGCGGCCAAGCCAGCTATAGATACAATCACGGCGAGCAAAAGCTCGATGATTCCAACCTACACGATGGTCGGTGCCTCACACGAGGGGCATGAATTCGGCTTCGAGGACTGAGCATGCCAACACTTCGCCAGATGAATAGGGCTTTCGTTCGCGCAGCTCTTCTATGGGCGCTGGTGGGAGGAGTGCTTTTTTTAGCGAGAGCTGCATCCGAGGTCATGAAAGTTCCATGGGGTACGCAAGCCGGGAAGTCTGCACTGAGCGCAATCATATTGGGATTTTTCGGAAATCTCTGGGTCTCCACTGTCTATACTCTCTCGTCCTCCCTGCCTTCATCTAAGCCGGCTCCGCTGAAATCCGCTTCCTTCGTGCTTCCTCTCTGGCAGATAGGGACTGCGTCTGCTGCCGCTTCGGCCTTTGCAATTTACCGCCAGATCCCAGGGTATTCCTATCCTGTGCTTACGCTTACCGCAGCGACAGGCTACTTGTCTTTTGTCACTGGGCGGTCGATTCAAACTCGAGTTGCCGAGCCTTCGGCAGCTCACTGGACCAACTTGGTGGCCTGTCTGGAAGCGTTTTTTGGAACCTTACTCATCTCGCTTACTCCTGCTCGCGACGGCCTGGAAGTCTTGGGAGTAGTAGGGGTGGCGTTTTTCGCTTTGGGTTGGGCATACCATGCCGCCCTAGTGCTGTTTGTAGGGGCTCTTGAGTTGGAGCCCTACGACGATCAGAAACCTGTCTATGTTGCTTTTGGGGCATCCCTAGTAATGGTTCTAATTGTATTTCTGGGTCCCGGGGCTCAGATTATTGCTTCTTTTGCACAGCTTGCTTACGTTCTGTCACTTGCGTTCCTCTTGCAAAAGAGGTGGTATGGCAAGTTTTTCTTTTGGGAAGAGCGGTTTTTGATGGCAGGAGTCGTGGCAAGTTTTTTCGGACTGTCCAGTACGAGTGTGTCTGGGATCGAAGGATACTTTGTGGCACTTGGCTTGGCTGCAGAATCTGGATCTAAGCCGTATCCACTTATTGCCTCTGGGGTGTTGGTCCTGCCGCTTGCCTTTGGCGCAGCTTACGGGGTCAAGCAATGCTCTCGCGGGCTCGGGTCCGGTATGTGTAGGCTTGTTATTGCTTCGGTGATTGCTGCAGTTTTCCCTCAATTCATAATGTCTCTTGCTTACTTCGATCCCAACCAGAGATACGATCTCCTAATCGTCAGAGCATTGTTTGCAGCGTCCGAGGTGGTTGTGGCAGCAGGGCTGGTAGTTATGGCTTCTTTGGCGAGGGGTCTTGGGCGTCGCCGCGCCGACCTGAGGCCTGTCTAAGAATTGTTTGGTATCCCAGATCTTTCTATGGGCGCGGACATGGATGGGTTGATACATAGATGGGTACAGGGCCTGGCAAGATCGGGAATTCGGTGAGCGATCCAGCAAGCCAAAGAGGAGAGAGCTTCGTCATTCGCTGGGCGACCTATGATGACATTGCTCGGCTGGAGTCCTCTATGGAGCTGTGGGAGCTACAAGAGGCGAACAGACGAGCCTTTGAGGCATACAGGGCCGGACGACTTCTTTGGCTTGTTGCAGATGTGGATGGAGTGCCTGTCGGGACCGTTTGGGGAGAGCTGTTTCCCGAGCATGACAGGTCGGGATTGACTGTTCATGTCGTCTCTTTTAGGGTTCACGACAGCTTCCAGAACAGAGGGATCGGCAGTCATCTCCTTCGTGCGGTTGAAGAAGAGGCGCGTCTTAGGGGGAGGCGAGTGGCGACTCTGTTTGTCGCACAGGACAATGGGGGTGCCATTCGTCTTTATGAGCGGCATGGATACAGGATCGTCGGGTCTCGTACATCACGTTTCGAGTTCAAAGACGCTTCTGGTCGCCGGCACTTGCGCGTTGAAGATCAGTTTGTGATGCGGAAGTCTCTGTCGTAGCGTGCTGATACGCTGTAGCCGAGACGCCGTCGCCTACTCTTGGTTTAGTTTCGGCGGTTCGAGAAAGCATAGGTGGGAACAATAGCGTCGAGGCGGTCGATTATGCGTGGCTTCTCACTGTTGCGAAGAGAAGAGCAAGAAGCCCGAGAGTTCAAGCTTCTTTCAGCACACGCAACCAAGGCTGCAGAGTCGAAGGGAAGGGCTCGACCCGAGGATGGCGATCTTTACAGGACCTCGTTCCAACGCGACAGAGACCGCATTGTCCACTCGAAAGCCTTCCGACGCCTTAAGCACAAGACCCAGGTGTTCATAGCTCCCTTCGGTGACCACTACAGGACCAGGCTGACGCATACTCTTGAGGTGGCCCAGGTTGCAAGGACTGTCGCTAGGGCCTTGGCTCTGAATGAAGATCTCGTGGAGGCTTGCGCACTCGGTCACGACTTGGGGCACACCCCCTTCGGGCATTTAGGAGAACGCGTCCTGACCGAGTATCTAGGTCGCCCCTTTGTGCACTCAGAGCAAAGTCTGCGAGTGGTGGACGTCCTCGAAAAGGACGGCGAAGGCCTTAACCTCACCTGGGAGGTTCGTGACGGGATTGCGCACCACTCATGGTCTAGGCCCGAGCCTTCGACACCGGAGGGTGGGGTGGTGAGGTATTGCGACAGGATAGCCTACTTGTGCCACGACGTAGACGACGCGTTGAGAGCCGGAATTATCGACTTGTACGAGCTGCCTTCTTTTAGCAGAAAGCGTCTTGGCATCGGCTACTCAGAACGGATAGCGACGT
This sequence comes from Acidimicrobiia bacterium, assembly GCA_040289475.1. Taxonomy (NCBI): domain Bacteria; kingdom Bacillati; phylum Actinomycetota; class Acidimicrobiia; species Acidimicrobiia bacterium. The sequence goes on from PSLF01000021.1 coordinate 12,106, forward strand.
TCGTTAACGACTTGATATCGACTAGCGCCGAGGCGGGTGAGGTAAGACTGTCCGAGGAGGTCGCTCGTGCTATGGATGAGCTGCGAGAGTTCATGTTCGAACGGGTATACCTCTCCGATGAAGTGCTGGCTAGTCAGCGCCAAGCCCAACATGTTGTAGAGAGCTTGCTTGAGTACTTCACAAAGCACCCCGATGAGATTACCGGACAACATCGGGTAATGAGCGACCCAGTCGAGATCCAAGTGGCCGATTACGTCTCAGGCATGACCGATAGGTACGCAATCGAGCTGTACAAGAGGCTGTTCGTCCCAAAGGGGTTTGTATGAGCAAAAAGATTTTTGCCTTCTCTGCATCTTTTGGCCGAGTCGAGTAGAGGGTCCGGTGTCGTACAGCGACAACGAGGTAGCCACCGTCCGATCGGCCAACGACATAGTAGACGTCGTGTCTGAAGTGGTGTCGGTAAGTCGGCGAGGACGGTTGGTCTGGGCACTCTGCCCTTTTCATCAAGAAAAAACGCCGAGTTTCAAGGTCGATTCCTCTACAGGTCTTTACTACTGCTTCGGGTGTGGAGAAGGCGGCGATGTTATCCGCTTTGTACAGAAAACTAAGGGCCTGTCTTTTGTTGAAGCCGTCGAGTACCTTGCAGCGAGAGCCGGAATCGTGTTGGTGGGGTCGCGGTCATCCCGCCAGGCTCAGGGGGGAAATCGGAGGCGGCTGCAAGAAGCAGTCTCTGAGGCGTGCGATTTTTACCATAGGTACTTGGTCGAGGCGGCCGAAGCTGTCAAGGCACGGACTTACCTTGAAAAGCGGGGGATAGGCTCGGAGTTGATTGCCCGTTTTAGACTGGGGTTTTCACCCGACGGATGGGACCGACTGAGCAGACACCTCAAAGAGAAAGGTTTTGCCGAGCGAACAATTCTCGATGCGGGCCTCGCAACAAGAACCGAGTCAGGAAGGCTGCGTGACTTCTTCAGGGCTCGTGTGATATTCCCCATATTCGATGCGACTGGGAAACCAATTGGCTTCGGCGGTCGCACACTTCCCGATGCGCCGCCAGAGGCAGGCCCTAAGTATCGGAACTCCCCCAACACCCCGCTTTTCGAGAAGTCCCACACTCTCTATGGGTTCCATCTTGCTAAACGGGGGATTTCTGAAAAGGGGAGTGTAGTAGTTGTTGAGGGATACACAGACGTCATAGGCCTTCACAAAATCGGCGTGACCAATGCTGTTGCAACCTGCGGGACGGCCTTTGGCGTTGACCACGTCGAGATCTTGAGGCGTCATGGTCTCACTGTGACGTCGGGGAGGGATTTTGCCACCCCTCCCAAGGGCGCACTCGTGGTTGTACTTGCGTTTGACTCGGACACGGCTGGGGAACTAGCCGGGGGTCGGGCTTTCGACCGGGTCTTGATTGCAGGTGCGGCCGAGTTCCTCGATGTGCGGATTGCCCTTCTACCTCGAGGTCAGGATCCCGCAGATGTAGCTGAAAGCAACCCCGAGGCTTTACACGAGGCTTTGGAGACAGCTGTTCCTGCGCTCGGTTTCTTGATAGAAAGAGCGATCTCGGGGGCTCGCCTAGATTCGGTGGAGTCACGGGTGGCTGCGGCGCGAGCTGCTGTGGCCCAAGTCCTAAGACACCCAGACTCGATAGTCCAGCAGCAGTACTTACAGCAAATAGCCGAGTTGTGTGGCCTTACACCCAAAGAGGTGCGCCAGATCTGGTCGGAGCTACATTCCAGGAGTCGCAAACCTCGTGCACCCGGTGGTAATTCCCAAACCCAAGCGACGCCGGCTCGGAGCGCGAGGTATACCGGTTTTGAGCGAGGACCCAGAGCAGCTTCTTCAACCTCGAACCTTGGGATGGCACGGACTCCCAATCCTCAAGAGCAGGTGTCTCACACTTCGGTTTCCTCTATAGGAGCCGGCCAGAAATCATCCCATTTGGATGCTTCTCTCGCCGCTTCGGAATCAAGCAGAGAGTCATCGAGGTTTGAGGCGCCCGGGGGTCCTGGAGAGGTGAGCGCTTCCGGTTTCGGTGAGCAATTCCCTAGATCTGCACGAGGTTATCTTCCACGATCCGATCGTTACCCAGATTCTTCGCGCTCGTTTCCGTCGAGCGTTCCCGCCGTCGACCTCGACAAGATACGCCTCTGCATATATGGATCTCCCGATGCGGTCTCCCATCTCTTAGGTTTCGATCTTTCCGATGTCATGAAGTCTGATGCAGCGCAGCGAGCAATCGAGGCATTAATACGCGCCAAGGGAGACCTAGCCACGGCAGTACGGAAGCTCGAGAGCGATGCCCACGCGAGAGATGCGTTAATGAGGGCTGCATCCGGCAGCTTCGAATTCGGAGAGGACGATAAAAGGCGCTGGGAGTCCAGTGTGCTGGCGGATGCCCGCCGTAGAGCCCTTGAAAAGGAGGCTAGGCGGGCCAAAGCTGCGGGGGACCTAGAGGCATACCGCCGAATCTGGAGGGAACTCAAGGGCGTGACCTCGCCCGATTGCTAGCTCCAAGCAAAAGATAGCGAGGGCGATTAGAATCGCTTTCTAGTTCGAGGTTGGGCAAAGTAGCGGATGCCGAATCTGTCAGGCGATGTGCAGCTGAACCAACCGCCGAAGGAGGGGAGCCGCCAGCGAATTGGGCGAACACCGCCAGAACGGGTTTTGCTGTGTGCGCTCTGGGGAAGCGCTGGAAGCCTGCGTGCCCCATCTGGGTCGGGCAGCGCGTCATCCATGGGCAGGGCAGTTTTGATCGGGCGGGGGACATGGGTTCTAGGAGTGGAGAAAGCGGGGAAAGAACGTGGGGCCGCAGGACCTCACGTGCGAGCCAAGACAGTGAAGCAAGGCGAAAGGCGAACGCGTCGCGGGATGTCGCCGATTCTCCAAGTTTTGCGGTGTCTGATGACGAGTCTGTGAGCCAGCCATCGGCATCGGGCAACGGACCCGGGAAGACCTCCGCTCAGACTTTCTCGGCATCGCGCTCGAAGTCTTCTGTCCGGCGGCGTTCTACAGGAAAATCAGCTTACTCATCGTCCAGCAGTGCGCTCCGAGGACGGATTCCCACAACCCACACCCGAGGTAAAGGTGACAGCGATCAGCTTATAGCCCGGTATCTTCGTGAGATTTCCAGAGTCCCCTTGCTCACCGCTGATCAGGAGAAGGCGCTGGCGCGGCGTATAGAAGCGGGCAGAATCGCCGAGAAGCGTCTCTCGGTTATGGGTGAGCCCGAGCCACAGCTAGAGAACGATTTGATGCGTGTGATAGAAGACGGTCTTAGGGCTAAACGGCTGATGATTGAGGCGAACTTGCGTCTCGTCGTATCCGTTGCCAAGCGGTACGTAAAAAGCGGCCTTCCTTTGCTCGATCTAGTCCAGGAAGGAAACATTGGCTTGATCCGGGCTGTGGAGCGCTTCGACTACCGTTTGGGATACCGATTCTCTACCTATGCGACGTGGTGGATAAAGCAGGCTATAAGGAGGGCCCTCTCTGACCAGTCCAGAACTGTTCGCATTCCAGCTCACGTTACCGACGAAGCCGCCCGGGTGAGGCGGACTTACGATGAGTTGAGACAGCGATTGGGCGAGGAGCCCAATCTCGAGGAGGTAGCAAAAGAAGCCGGGATATCGAAAGATCGCATCCAGGAACTTTTGAGTCTCATGTACTCGCCGTTGAGTCTCGACGCGCCTGTCGGCGAAGACGAAGGGGCCTCTCTGTCCGAAATTCTTTGTGGTGACATGAACGAGTTGCCTCAGGAATTGATTACTAAAAGTCTCCTGAGGGAAGAGATGCTTTGGGCAATGCAGGATTTGACTCCCAGAGAGCGCCAGGTTCTTAAGATGCGCTTTGGGCTTGACGGGGAAAGGCCTAGAACTTTAGAAGAGGTTGGACGGACAATAAGCGTGACGCGGGAGCGGGTGAGGCAGATCGAAGCCCGTTGCCTCGCAAAGTTGCGCCATCCCTCAAGGGCGAAGCATCTTCGAGAGTACTTGCAGTAAGGGAATAGTGTTAGACCGGGCTTTGTGGCCCCTTTGTAGGCTGGTGGTTCGCTGAGTAACTGCCGGGTATCACCAAAGGGGCAGGTACGCTGCCTGCGCATGACGGATACGAGCGATGTGAGATGTGCATAGGTTGCGGCAGCAAGGCGGCGATCGCAAAAAAGATGCATTGTGCCTTTGGGAGGGCACTTCGATCCGGGGTAGCTCAGTCGGCAGAGCAGGCGCCTGTTAAGCGCTTGGTCGCGGGTTCGAGTCCCGCCCCCGGAGCGACAAGCTCATCGGCAAGATCGACTGAAGCCGGCCGGCTCGGTCTTCAAGAGCGCAGGACCCTCCCCACGTAACTCTCCCAGTGCTCTGGTAGGGTGGAGGGGGTGCCGGCGGTGGATAGGCCCCCGGTGCACTGAACCCCGGTGGATAGGGTGGCGGATAGCTCGGATAGTTCTGGGACACCTTCCGCTCCCCGGTTCTTTAGGCCACTAAGAATCGAGAGGAGAAATTCTCCGGCCTGGCCTGACGTGCAGATACGGCCCCGTCGTGGCTACTGAGCGGGGCGCATCACCTGCCCCAGATTTCCTTGACCCTAAGCTCGGAAACGTTGTCTTGCCATACGGGCGCCCTGAACTCCTGGACATCTTCTGGTGCCAAATTCTTTACGATGGCGATCGTGCTGCCAAGCTTTTCCCCCGAAGCGTCATACGCAATGAAAGTTATCTCTACGTAGGTGTACATACGCGTGCTGTTGTTGCGGATAGACCCTGTGACCCAGTTAAAACTAAATCCGTCCCTCGATTCCGACTCTGACTTCCACTCCAACAGTTGCAAGTCGTTATTGGCTGTGGGTGCTGGCGATGACGTATTTTTGCCCAGTATGACCACCACTATGCCTACCGCGATAAGCAAGGTAAAGAGCCCGCCCAGGGCTATAAGACCACGTTTGCGAAAACCGCTCTTGGTGGCTTGCTTATTCGGCTCTCCCCGAGTAACCCCCTCAGCGCTCTGGTAAGGCCCCGGCGGTGCCGGCGGTAGATTGGGCGGCGGGTAGTTTGGATCCATCGGGTCCATCTGAGACACGTTTCTATCCTTCGGTTCTTTAGGCCACTAAGAAGCGATCGGCCAGGGTGCTTTCAGTGAAAGGCTTACCCGAATGCGCGAGGAAATCTTCTATGTCGAAGCGGCAGGCCCGCTGGAGGTGTGGGGATCGACCGCGCAGCTGCGGTTGGAGTACCTGTTCTTGGGTCTGGCTTTCGACTACTAGCTCGCCTATGGCCACCCCTTTCATTGAAGGATGATGATGCGGAAAGATCATGAGACGCTATCAACACTGTAGTCAACCCGCTTACAGGGTATCTATTCAGAGTCCTTTGCCAGCTGGTTGGAGGAGATGGAAGATGCAGGCGTGTGCCACACCTTTGAGCGCGCCGGAGGACACATTTGGGGGCAAGCGCATGTTCAAGGATTACTTCGTCCAAGAGGGGCCTGAGCGGGCGCTGGAACTGGCTCTAGAAGCCGAAGGAGGAGGATCCATGGCGACACACCGAAAAAACGGATTGGTTGATGGTCGAAGGTACCGTGAGGTAGCACTCATGAAGCGCAACACGACAGCTTGGACACGTCACGAGTGAAGCTTTGTTCTGCAAGCTTGAGGCCTTCGGACATAGTCAAGTATGGACAAAACGAGTCTGCAAGATCCGAGATTGCAAGACCGTATTTGATCGCAAGTCCTGCAGCGAAGATCACCTCGCCAGCGGAGTCGGATAAAACAGATGCTCCTAGAATTCTGCCGCTTTTTTCTTCTGCAACGAGCTTGATAAGACCTTTTGTGTCCTGGTTTACGAGGGCACGTGGTACAGCAGAGAGCGGCAGTATGGACGTCTTTATCGTACCCCCTGTTTTCCGGGCCTCCTCTTCGGTGATACCAACCGATGCGATCTGTGGCGTCGTAAATGTGACCCGCGGGAGGGCAGTTAGATCTACGGCGCGCTTGGTACTTTGTAGAGCGTTCTCGGCCGCGAGGGAACCTTGATATGCCGCGACATATACGAACTGAGGGGCGCCAGTCACATCTCCTGAAGCAAAGACCTTGGGGTTGGATGTAGAGAGATACTCATCTACTACAACAGCTCCCCGCGATGGGTACCATGCTTTTCAATCTTGCTAATTTGCGATGAGGTGTACTGCCCCAACTCAAGTCCTATCGCATTAGCACCTATCACGACCAAACGTGATGGAAGCTCTTTTGTGTCCAATGCAGTAGTCGAGGTGAGGTATCCGGATTCAGCGAGCCCCCTAATAGGGGGGTAGATGGCGATGCGCCAGTAGCTATCAAGTAAAACTGTGCTCTTATTTTTTCCCCGTTTACCATTACCGTGTCGTTGTCTATGAAGCGTCCAACTCCATAAAGCAGATCCCATCCATATAAATGCACGAGCCTTTCGTACTTTTCCAGTCGAAACGCTTCGACCAACTCGTTCTTCTGTTTAATAAGTGCTGAAAGATCTGGTGTGTCTACAAAGGTTTTTATTCCTGCAAAACGGTGGTGCTTGGATTCGTACTGGACCTCTAAAGCGCGCAGCAATGTTTTTGACGGAACGCATCCGATGTTGACACAAGTACCGCCGGCCCTCGCTGCTTCGATCATTGCTACCCTAGCTCCCGCCTCTCGAGCTCGAATAGCGGCAGCGAATCCAGAAGCTCCAGCTCCAATTACAACGAAGTCATAGTCGGTATTGCTTTTAGCCATTGCCTCTTCGAAATGAAAAGCACTGGAGGACTCTTTATTTTATGTTTCTCCAGCGCTGTATTCGTCTAAATCCATTCGGGTCTGATTCGTCGGCACGATACAAGGTGATCTGCGTTTTCTCTGGCAAGGTCGGAGCCAAGTCTGATGAGTTCTCCGAGGCGTTGGTCCGAAATGTGGTAGACGACTTTGCGCCCCTTGCGCTGGGATACGACAAACCCGCACCATTTCACGCAGGCGAGGTGGTTGGATACACGGCTTTGAGGAACGCCGAGGATAGAGACTAGCTCGGAGACCGTGCGATCTCCATCGAGCAGAATCAAAAGAATCTGCAGGTTTGGAGTAGTCAAGGCTTACGTGCGGAGTCTGTCATTGGCCAATACAACGGGATAACCTGATAAAACGATGCGCGCAACAATCAGACATAGCGGGGACTGAAACGTATATGTCAATCACTGGAAATGGGGGAGGACATCCACGTGCAAAATTTAGGGCCGCGAACGGTATCGCTTTTGCCAAGCGCCACAGAGATTGTCTTCGCACTGGGCAAGGGTGAATGTCTAGTGGGCCGATCTCACGAGTGTGACTATCCCGGGGAGGCACTCAGGGTTCCAGTGTGCACCGAGACGAAACTTTTGAAAAGGCGCACCAGCTCGGAGATGGATAAAGACGTAAAGACGATATTGTCCGAGGGTCTTTCGATCTACCGAGTCTTAGGGCAGAGGCTTAGAGATCTCAACCCCGAAGTGATCGTCACGCAAACTCAGTGCGAGGTGTGCGCAGCGAGTTTGGCCGATGTGAAAGACGCTGTCAAGGCATGGCTCTCGGATGATGTCCACATAGTACCTCTCGATCCGCGCTCGCTCGAGCACATCTGGACCGACTTCAGGTTGGTAGGGGAGGCACTTGGGGCTGCAAAAGAGGCTGAAGCTTTAGTAGGCCGCTGCCAGGAGCGCATGGCTGCTATAGCGAAGCGAGCAGCGGGGGCGGACCACTGTCCGACAGTGGCTACTCTGGAGTGGCTGAACCCATTGATGGCGGGGGGTAACTGGATGCCTGAGCTCGTCCAAATGGCGGGGGGAGAGAACCTGTTTGCAGAGGCGGGAAGGCACTCGCCGTTGCTCGAGTGGGAGGCCTTGTTGGCTGCTGATCCGGAGGTGATCGTCCTCGTGCCTTGCGGATTCGACATCCCTCGTACTCTTGCAGAGATCGATTCTCTGACCTCAAGGCCCGGATGGGGCGAGCTGTCTGCTGTGCGAAATGGCCGAGTGTATGTAATGGATGGGAACGCGTACTTCAACCGACCCGGACCTCGAATTGTCGATTCGTTGGAAATCCTAGCCACGGCTCTTCATCCCGAGGTTTTTCTCTCCGAGCCAGCACATCCCTACTACGAGGCAGCGATATTTGAGATATCTGGCCAGAGACCTGGGAGCGCAGAAGATAACCAAAAGAGGGGTAAGGCTCAAGCTAAACCTTAGGGTTAGCCTTTCTCCCGTGGCTCCTTCCCTATTCTTATCTCTACCAGCAAATTATTCATTTCCTGAGCCTACATGGCCAGGTTCCCCACTTACTTAGGGGCTTAGGGGGTCTGGCTATAGGGGGTGTAGCGGCGGGTGACATATCGGATGGATAAAAAGATCTGACACGCCGACGCAGAAAGGCTCTTGGGGCTCCTTTCTCCTGTCAACCTTGCGGCAACCGCTGAAACTTCCACCTCAAGCGTGCCCGGGTGCTTGCCACGCAGCGTAGCAATCGAAAATTATCTCTTTTTTAGAAAATAGGGTTTTACCTGGCATTACTACGCTAAGTTACCGATGTGGAAAATAGCGTTCTGCTAGCGGGGTGCTAACTGCAATGGCTTTGACTAGGAGAAATAAAAAATTTTTTGCAAGCACTTGTAAGCGGAGCAGATAGGCGTTAGCATTACCCAACACCATCCCATTGGAGTGGCAGGGAACGCCCAAGTCTTCACCTCTGCCAGGCTCCACATATGAGCGCTGTACATTTAGCAATTTGTGTCATATCAGCTTCAGGAGCCTGGGGGGCGGCTGCGGGCGGTTTCCGGTCTAATGGGCGAGGTGCGAGGTGCACCTACGTAAACCGGGGTTAGCGAGAGTAGACCGGGGTGGGGCATGCAAAACGGGGATATGACGCTTTCAAGCAGCCGAAAAGAAGCAGTTCAACTTACGTCCAGACGCAAAAGGATGCGTACTCTCCTTCTTTGGGCGGGAATTGCTCTCGCATTCGCCTTTGCCGCTGGGTGCTTCGACAATAGTAATGGAACAAGTCCTCCAACCATCGTCTACGCTCCAGTGACCCTGCTAGAACGAGGGGGCGGAGCCACCAAAATCACTATCTTTCCTGACTCTGCGACTATTGTCGGGGATGGCGTCGTTCATTATGCAGGGAGCGCAACCGCCGAGATTGCCGGGGATTCTACTGCGGGCCGCTCTCCATTGGTAATTACGGGAACCGCAGAAGCCACAGTCAACGACAACACCGGCGAGCGTGACTTTACCTTTTCGTACAGCGGAACCACCGACTTGGGCTGGTCGGGCTTGAACGCGAATCTAGTATCCATTCAGGGTTCCGGGCCGTTCAGCGGCGGCACAGCCGTCCTTTCGGCAGGAGCTACTCTCGATAACGCAAGAGCATCCGAGTGGGGCTTCGATGCCACAGTTATAAACGTCGAAGCCAACTTGGCTGCTGAGTCTCCTATATACACCGCCTATGCTGACACAGGCTCTGTCGGTAACCCGCTGGCGTTGGTTGGCTCTCCCAATCCTGGTGGTACTTCACTCAACGCAAACGCGATGGCTTTGGTCTTTGCCCCAGTAGGCGGTGAATCAGCTGTTGGGCCAGTCTCCCCTGGGCGGTGGGTTAAGTTTGTGCTATCAGGATCGGTACCGCTACGCGACGGGGCTCTTCTTGCCTGGGACGCAGTGGCCGCAACGCTGCGAGGAGGTGGTTCGGTCGGCACGCTCTCGACCCCTGCCGGTTCTGTGGGTGCCACGGTTGAACTTACGGCTTCGGCTACTTCGTCTTATCTATCGTTTTCTGGGAACCTCGACCCGCCTCAACTAGGGGTTCTAAGTGACGCTCTAGGCGTTCTGTGGAGCGATGCTTCTTGCTCGGGTTGTGGCGATCTAACGATGACTGGTGGTCCGGTAACGGTTGGTACTCTCGAGATTCCATCCCTTACTGGGAGTCAGAAGATAAGAAACGGATCCACGACAAACTCAGGTATCAGAGGATCTAGGGTTAGGGGCTCGCTCGGACCGGTCGAGATTGAGTCGGCTGACCTGACCGTAGACGTGAGGGATTTAGACCACCTCTACGCCACTCTCGATGTAGCGGGGCGTGTTGTGGGTATACCCGTTAGAACTACATTCTCGGGGCCATTTAGCTTTGATCTCGCTCAGATGAGCGTGACGCTCTCAGGCAATCTCTTCCTTGACCTTAACAACCAAGTGGTTCTGAACGGAGATCTGACAGCCACTGTGTCCACTGCTGGAGTGCAGGTAGACTACGCTGGCGCAGTCCGGCTTCCCGGTTACGGTGCCAACTTTACGGTCAACGGTACTGTCTCCTACGACCTATCAGTCCACTCTCTCGGGTTGAACGTTAGAGCTTCCGGAAACGTCGGCTCCATATCTGTAAGAGACGTTGCTTTTGATCTTGGCTTGGTACCCGCAGGGGGCGGCATAGATGTAAACGGCTCACTCGCTGTTGGATCGATCGCCTCAGGCACGGCGTCGCTAAATAACCTCAGAATCGGGTTTGCTGGCAACACAGCGTCGGCAGTTTCTGCTTCAATCAACAGCTCCGCCGATCCGGCAAGGGTTCTAGTGGGAAGCTTTGCCGACGTTACCGCCTACGGGAGTGCTACCTACACACCGTCCACCAACACGCTCCGGCTCAACCTCAACTTTTCAGGACGGGTAAGCTCCTGGCAGCTGAGCTCGGGAAATCTCGCTCTGAACTGGCCCGGATCTGGAAACATCACCGGTTCTATAACCGTAGGCCAGATCTCTAACGGACAGGTCACCCTCTC
>PSLF01000022.1 GCA_040289475.1 Acidimicrobiia bacterium
ATCATGTAAGCAAAAAAAGGATCCTTGGCGGAGCCCAAGGAGGTGTGGGGTTCATCGACCCATCCGGTTTTTCCGTGCTCATCTTCGTATCCAGAAGCACGATCTAAACTCTTGGATCCCAAACTCCGCCTATTTTGTGTGGGCGATGAGCTTGTACTTTTCGTCGAGGCAATCGAGGTACTGCCTCCAGCAGCGACAAGGCGGCTCTCAGATAGGCCGACAACTTCTTGAATCGCGACGTCGCTCGCTGAGAGGGCGTCGGCGTCTATCCGAAGAGAGCGAATGTTTTGGCAGAGCGCATCTAGCTTTTTCATGCTTTTGCGAATCTCGACTAAGCGATCGAAAACCTCCCGCATATCAAAGGACGCAAGATCTGAGCTCACCTTCTCTATTTGGGACTCGATATTTGAAAGAGAGCTCTCGGTAGAGCGGATTTTGAGATCTATACCAGAGACTCTCTCTTCTAAAACCGCTTCAGGAGAAGCAACCTCTAAATTCTTCCAAGTGGGATTGGCCTCTTCGAGCTCCGACAAACGAGACTCTATCTCGATAAGCTCTCTGCGCCACTCCTCCGCTTGCTTTCCTCTGCAAACCTCTTCCAATTGCGCTGTGAGGTGAGAGCGCGCGGCGGACAGCTTTCGCTCGAGCAGCGCGGAATCTCTTAGGCGGGCGAAGGTCGCGATCCGCTCCTCTAAAGAGCCGGTATCGCATCCCTCGATATTAGAGAGGAGCGTCTTCAATCGTCTCGTGAGGTCGTCTCGTCGAGCCCTCCCCTCTTCGAGCTGCTCTTTGAGTTCCATATAGGGCTCGAGTTTGGCGGATAGCTCCGCAAAACGGCGGTCCAAATCTTTTTTCTTGCGCCACCCTTCGGCCAAGAGTCTGAACTTTGACCAGGCCATTGCCGGGTCGGATTCGCGAATTCCTAGAGGGTGGAGTCGCGCCAGAAGTTCCGTGGCGGCCGCATCTCGCGCTGCTTTTAGCGATCTGGCGACTTCGGAGGCAACTTCTGCCTCTCGCCTTATTTCCACCGCGGCCCACACTCTGCCTTGATGGGCCTCAAGTTTGTCTACCAAAGACGGCAGGTTGTTTGTCGAGATTCCAGCAGCCTGTATGGATAGCTTCTCCTCGGCCTCGGCAAGCCGAGCCGCTAGGTGAGCGACCTCGGTTGTAGCAGACACGAGGGGCTCGACCGCCTTCCGCGCAACAGCTGCTTTCTCGAGCTCTTCGTACAGCTCATCGACAGAGGCAACGCCCTCCTCGGCAAGCAACCATTTTTCTGTACTCCTGCAATTGGCCAAAACCTGAGTAGCCCGCCGTTTCTTACGTGGTCGGTACCACGGGATCATAGCCGCTGTCTTTTCTGCTTCCTCCCGCGCAAGCCTGGCTGCTTCGATTGAGGCGAGCCTCTCTATCGGCGTGTGGAGGATACGAGTACTAGATATGGCATCGGCGAGCGAGGAGGAGGCTAAAGAAGCGAGTTGTGCCTCCACGGCTTTCTTGGCGTCCTGTCGCCGTCTGTACGCTGCTTCTACCTCGGATGCAGCAGCAGTTCTCGCGCGAAGTCGAGATCTCAGCTTGTCTGCTGTCGTGACCAACGAGAGGCGTTGAATATCCTCGGGAGGATCTCGGTCTAACTCGCCGGCATCTGTCATTGCCTGACTTGCTGCAAACTCGGCGGCTTCTGCCTCGGCCGAAAGGCGCCGCCACTCCTGGTACACCTTGCCCACCACCATTTCGAGCTCTGGACCAATTGGGGGCGCTAGGTTGAGTAGTGAGAGTTCCTCCTCTACCTGAAGGAATTCTCGCTCTAGGGCTTCGATCTCGCTTCTTTCGGAGGGCACTTTCTTCAAGACGTGTTGAAGCTGGGAGCGCGCCTCTGCGAGCTGAGCTATCAGCTTTTCCACCTTAGGAGCCAATTCGAGAGCTAGTTCCGCTGCCGGAGTTGGGGGATCCGATCGAAGCTTTTCGAGCTGAGCAATAAGATCGTCTATTCTCTCCACTCTTTTGGAGATGCGTTTGTGCTTGACCCTCAATAGGAGGTACTCGGTCTTTTGGCGCTCCTGGTAGAGCTGTTCTAATACCTGTCGCTTCTTGGCGGCGGTTGCATGCAGCCGTTGCAGCTCGATGTCGAGCGTTCGGAGGTTTCTAGCTCTGTATTCGGCGTCGAGCTCAAGGGCGCGCAGACGATTAGCTGGGGAAAGCAGAGGTATTGGCGGAGACCATTCTCTGCTGGGATGTCCATTGATCGCGTCTACCGCTCGCTCTTGGATGTGCCCAACTGCGTTCGCAGCTCCTGCCTGAAGTGCCGCCTTTTTCGAGGCCCTCAGGGCCTGGGCTGGTGAAGATGCTGCTAATTTTGAGTCGGGCACGCCAACGCGCACGAAAGACACGAAGCTTTGGAACGTTGTCTTTTCTCCGACATATGCACCGTGTACTCCGACATCTTCGCCAGTGTCGAGGTCCGTTCTTCTTAGCTTTCCGCCGACGAGATCTACTGCAACTCTCAACGCTCTTCCATCGGATGTCTCGTAGTCGAGCAAGGCTGAGACAAAGGGAGGATGATTATCCCGTCGAGTAGAAGAAGGCTTAGGCTTAGTGATTGCAAAAATGGATGCAGGATTTCGCAGAAAGCCGGAGTGTGTGTCTTGACGAACTCTGGTCTGGGGAGGTAGAGGACCTCCGAATGTCGTAAAGAGCGTGTCAGAAAAGAACTCTCTTAGTTCATCGTCTGGGAAAACGACTACAGAAAGACCGGGGCCAAATTCGACAACGAGTTGTTGCCCAAGACCCGCCGGCGGCGAGATCACGATCTCTAGGAGCCTCATCGGTGTGGATCCTTTCCCGCGCGCTATGTTTCATTCTCACGTTACGGATCCGCCCGGAAGCAGTCTGTGCTATGCACAAAACCGCCTGGCCCCAACGGCCTATATTGTTGCACTTTCTCATAGCGAACGGGCGCATTTGCCTACTTATCCGTTCCAAGCCTTTGCTCAAGTCCAGGTGAAATGTGTCGATACACAGTTGAGGGCCGGGGTCGGGCGAGCATAGCCAGGTATAGAGGAGCTCGCAGACTACGCTGCTGGAACTGGCAGAATGTAGATCTCCGAGCTAGCTGGCGCACCACCCGACCAATAGCGCAACACGTGGCGGGCTGAGTCGAGGCCAATCGGATTGCCGGCTTGTAACAGCTGCTGGGGGTGGCTCGTGCGACCCATAGCGACAAACAAGCTATGCAGTGGTGGACGAGCAGAATGAGACAGGGAGTAAATTCCCGATGGCCTTGACGGTCCTTGTTGTCGACGACATTGAAGTTGCGCGCGCAGGACTCGTGGCAGCGCTTGAGTCGGGCGGATTTGAGGTTGTTGGCCAAGCCGATTCGGCTGAGGTAGCCGAAGAAGTTGCTCGCAAAACACGGCCAGACGTTGCTGTGTTGGACCTCCGTCTACCCGGCAGCACCGGATTTGAAGTTTCTAGACGAATAGCTAGGGTTAGCCCAAGTACTCGTTTCCTCTTCGTCACTGCTCACGAAGGAGACCTTAGCGAAGACGACATTACCGAGGCCGCATTCCATGGTCTTATTCTGAAGACCGCTACCCTCTACGAGCTGTATAGAGCTGTTGAGCAGGTGGCGGCTGGAGACCCCGTCCTCGACCCTACGATTGCCAAGACATTAGTTGGAAGATTGTCTCCAGGTGAGTCATTCGGGCGCGTAACGCTTACTCAGCGTGAACGAGAGGTCTTCAAGCTTCTGAGCGAGGGGAAAGGGGATATCGAGATATCCCAATCCCTCGGAATATCTCCACGAACTGCCAAAAATTACGTGTCGAGAGTACTCCACAAATTGGGATTGAGCCGGCGCAGTCAAGTACCAGCGTTTGCCGCCGCGACACGAGAGTTGACCGACAGCAGAGACCGGACACAGCAGTGGACAAGATCAGAATCGCTGTTGTAGACGACCATCCGATCATCCGAGAGGGTGTTGCAGAACTTGCCACGACGTGGGAAGACGTAGAAGTAGTGGCTACCGGCGCAAGCCCGCGAGATGCTCTAGCGATAGCTTCGACTACTCTGCCCGATGTGCTGCTGCTCGACTATAAGCTTGGGCGGGGTACCTCGGCGTCAGTTTGCCGAGAGATTTCGAAAAGTTTTCCTAGCGTGAAGATCATCGTTTTTACGGTCTTCGGAGATCCCACTACAGTTGTAGAGATGGTAAGAGCGGGCGCAGTGGGGTTCATGCTAAAAGATTCGGAGGCGTCCCAACTCCACCTAGCAATTCAGCAAGCCGCACGCGGCGAGTCGCCAATAGATCCCAGGGTGACAGCCACCATAGTCGAAGCTGCTCTGGCACCGATCGGATCGGCTTCGGGCAGGAACGAATTGGACATGAGAGAGAAAAAGCTGCTGGGAATGGTAGCACTGGGGCTTTCGAACAGAGAGATTGCGGACCGGTTGTTTGTCTCGGAAAAAACGGTGAAAAATAGCCTGACCAAGCTGTACAAGAAACTGGGAGTCTCCCGAAGATCTGAGGCTGCGGCAATCGGGGTAAGGCACGGCTACCACAAATTGGTAGATGACGTATCTGTTTGACCCGTATTTATGACAGTCGAAAGTGATGCCTTCCCGGTGTACCTAGGTGAATCGGGTGCTCTGCTGAGCGCCCTTTTTAGGAACCCCTCTTGGCTTTCTCGCAAAGACACCGAAGCCGAGGTCGACCGTACCGTAGCGGTGAGCCCAGCAGCAGAGGCGTGCAGCACTCGCTCTACTGCGTACGCCAATCGAAGTTCTCTTGCTACCAAAGCTCGCTGCACGTGTGAAGTAAGCACTACAAAACGAAATGCTCCTAAGTCAAAGGCTTCTTCCGAGTCTTCCAGCTCTGCTCTCAGGCTCGTACCGACCCGCCTGAGAATTGCGTCGGCAGTAAAAACCGGCTGGGAGCTCAGGTAGATTTCCAATCCTTCGATGTACAGACTCACTGTGGAAAGAGGGCTTTGGCATCGAAGGTGACGCTCCCACCAGCGGTCATAGGCATCCCCAAAGGATCGGCGGTTTCCCAATTCTGTAACGGGATCCTGAGCTGCTATTTGAGCTAGCCTTCTGCGTTCTGTCGCTTCTTGAAGGCGCTTGTCCACTCGTAGCCTAAGTTCCTCGATCGAAAATGGCTTCGGTAGATAATCGTCCGCACCCAGTGAAAGACCTTCTACTCGGTCGAACTCTGAGGTCCTGGCGGTGAGAAGTATGATTGGTGTTTTTCGTGTCTTCTTATGGTGTCGGAGAAGAGAGAGAGCCTCAAATCCATCCATTCGCGGCATCATCACATCCAAGATGATGAGGTCTGGCTGAATCTCGAAAGCCAAGTCCACAGCAGCGCGTCCATCGGAAGCTTCGAAAATATCGTGTCCTTCTAATGCAAGGGCTGTAGACACCAGCTTACGAACATCGTCTTCGTCATCAGCAACCAAAATGTTGGCTCGCATGACCCTTCTCCAGTTCCTGATTGCCGCAATGTTACGGTGTGTGGCGATTGGGCACGGTCTTCGAGTACGCATCCTCGAAGAACTAGCTCCAATATTTATGGATGCTGTCGTGTGAATAATCGCCGCACTGCCCGGATTTGCTTAGGGGTACAGGTCCCGAAGGACGAAGGGTCTAAAGTCCCGAAGTTTATGGGATCAGGGTGGGCTCGAGGTTACCCTCGCTACTCCTCGCTGTGTGCGCGAGCCAGCGAACGGATAATCTGGGCGAGACCTTCGATGTCGGCCGATTTTTCTACAACACTGTGAAATCCTGCCTCCGAGGCAGAGGCCGCAAGCTCACTAGAGGCTGTACCTGTCCAAAGGACCAGCGCAGACCCGGGTGCCCTGTTGCGGAGATCCTTTCCCAGTTCCAGTCCGTCTCTCGAGTTGAAATGGCGGTCTACCATCACAATGTCTGGCTGATATTCATCTAACTGCTTGGCCAATGTCTCCACCGACTGAGCGGTTGCAACGATCTCGATATCGGGTGCAGCTAGCGGTAAGGCCGTTTCTATGAGGCGCAGGATTGTAGGGTCATCGTCGGCCACTACTACTTTTATCGAGTTGGAGGTGGGGGAGTCCGCCACTATCACTCCAAGCGTGTGCTTTCAACCCTATCAAGCCGAAACCCCGGTTCTACACGCAGAACGTGTCCAGAGAAGTGTTCCTGTGAAATAGTTCGACATCTGTTGCTTCGAGCTTGATCGTGGTGGCTCTCGGAAAACTTGGCAATCCAATTGTGCCTGCCGGTGCAAGTAGACCCACATTTAGTAGGTAAATGTCTCGAAACGACTGCTGTCGGATGCCGCGTAACGAGCTACGCGTGACTCTATTTCGGACGCCTTTACAATCGATGCTACCAGCTCCGACATGACAGTGTAGGGCATGGCGCACATAACTTCTGATGATGGTAGACCAGTTCTGACCCTACTAAGCATGCAACCTAGGCTCACCGCGGGACGGCGCATTTCCTTAGCTACCGGAACGATATGACACTGAGGTTTACCCTCTATGATCAAGTCCGGGATAGCGTCGTGGATTACCATCATCTGTTTAGCATTGATTCGTAATAGAACGACATCTGGTTGAAGATGCGTTTGCGACAAGGGACCATAATAGACAAAATCATAATGTCTGCTAATCACAGGAAGGTCTAGCTCACCTGGTTCTCCCAGCCATCCACACTCGCAAAGCTCCCTTATGTCCTCATTTGATTCAACTTCTTGCAATTTTTTAAATCCATGCGTTACAGAACCAATGGAGCAATTACCATGATCCTCCGGTACCGTGTAGAAAGACCTTTCTTCTGCAAGCTTCCAAAGGACACAGCCTGCTGGTACTCGCCCTCTTCTCCCATCGCGGGCAGGTTCTGACATTGGTGCGTCAAAGTGTGTAATTCCCCGTGGAGCTTCATCTAAAAAGGCAATCGCGATTGGCTCGTGATCGAGCTTGAGTGCACGCGTAATTTCCTTTGTTAGCGCAACGTTCTTGTCGAGGTAATGCTGGTTCATATATAGCTCCCGATATCTAGCTTTATCGCTAAGACGCTATCTTTATATCGACAAAAACTCCTCCACCAACACCCCCCTGCATACCAACTATAGCAAGCAGCCCACTGGCTCGCCAAGTTGACTTTTTATGCTGCTGTTCTTACGCCCTTGTTGTTATGGTTACTCACTTAAAAAGCTGGGCAAACTCTCCTGAAAGAGCAGTAGTCGCATAAAGGACCAGGGTTTGGTCGCCAATCTCCAGTATCTAAAGCTTTTTTGATTGCGTCAGCGACAGCGGTAATCAGTTTCGAGGTAAATGCAATGGTAGCATCGGTTACATCTTCTTCTATAACCTCAGCATCCTGAAGGTAAAAAAGCCGGATGCGTGGAGGCTGATCTGTTAATTTTCCTAACTTCGCAAGAATAAGCGAGTAAAAGCGAAGACCGAAAAATGCATCCCGCTCGTAGTTCTTTGGGGGGGCTGAGCCTGTTTTGTAGTCGGTTATTAGGAGGCGTCCCGAGGGAGAGCGCTCCAATCGGTCTATTACTCCTACAAGCTCAGTTTGAGAAGCGCCGTTTACATCCTCGTCTCCTGTACTCAGGAAAAGCACAGCGCTGACCCACTTTTCGGTGGCAAGTGGCTCCACCGATGCTGGATCTTCCAGCTTGAAATAGTTATCCAATAGTTTTTCCCCCGCTGACCTGATGCGTTCGGTCAGTTCGTTTGTGCTACTCGGAGGGCAAGAGGTCCGTAAATTCGGAAAATTTGAGCCCTCCTCAGAGATAGCTTCTTTACCGAGCGATTGGGAAAGCTCTTTGATGTCGCCTCGGTGATAATCAAGTGAATCCAGAAGCGATTTGGATGCTGCCTCTCGCGTGCGCTCCGATGCGGGCAACGCGAACAAAAGCTCCAAGGCTTTGTGGACTATCGTCCCGCGTAGTTGCGGTTCTGAAGGAGGTTCGGGTAGTCGGTCTACTACGCGAAACTTATACAGTTGCGGACACGTTCTGAAGTCAGAAGCCCTTGATGGCGATAGTCGAAGTTTCGTTACCATAGGCATAAGAGTAAATGAGGACTAGGATAAATTTGCGAATTTCGGCAGCAGAGCGCCCTTTTGCCTCTGCGACCTCGGCATAGATCTTTATCTTGTAAAAGCAATTACAGAGATCCCCCCAAAAAAGGAAGACCCCGGACCAACCTCATGGCGTGAAGCGTTCGATAGGCCCGGGGCTTCCTTTGCCGGACGCTTACCTTAGTAAAGGTAGAACCCGGCGGATAGCAGAGGCTGGAGCCGCCTGCTAGATGGAGCGAACACCTGCTCCAAGGTCGCCGTTTTGCAAGGAGTAACCCTCCCGCGCCGGCGACCGCTAAAAACTACTGCCAGAAGACTCACGTGTCAATGGCGTTACGAAAACCCCACGTAATAACGGATTTGTCAACGCCGAAATCAAGGAAGACGCAGGGCCCGCCCATCCAACTTGTGGATAATTCTCGGAGACTTAGACAACAGGCCGTATTTCTGACGAAAAATCGTGACTTTTTGAACAAAGGGAGGCTGTCAATGCTAAAGAGGCGTCCGCTCCCAGAGGGACTTTCTCTTGCGGGGAAAACGCTCTCTAGCGAGAATCTGGTCTTCTCGCCTCGAATGGTGTTCATGGAGCCTGGCGATCCCAGCCGGCGATCTTATTCTCGGTGGAGAACAGGATTGCATAAAAGCGGTGGCGCGCCACCCTCTCGCTACTTCGAGTCTTGGGACGTCGCGGTGTTCGCGAAGAGTCGTGTGTTCTTTTTCACTTTGGGGCATTGCAAAGCACGAAGCGGGTCTACTCAGGTAAGCTTCGCCCGTGCCGAAACATTGGATCCCTCCGGAGCGCAAAGAATTTCCCAGATGGGCATGGAAGGCCCTATCGAATCCAAAGGTGGTCTTGAACTTTCAGCTGAAGCAGCAAGCTCCACAAACGGCCAAAGAGCTGCCTTTTCGACGAAGCGAACTCGGTTCAAGCTGACAGCTTATGAGGGAGGAAAGGGTACAGTATTTCTTTGTCCATGGAGAAGTCAGGGAAAGATTCTTTCCCGTAGTGGGGAGTCGTCCTGGGAAGGGAAACTCGAAGGTAGCATAGAGTCAGGTGAATGGGACCTGATTACACCCCAGCTTCCGCTTGCACCGAGAAGATGGGTCTGCTATGCGAGCGCTCGCAGCCCCCGCTGGTTCACCGGTCAGTTCGCCTCTGAAGATTTTGAAGAGGGAACGCGTTCTATTGTCGAATGTTCTCGTGCTCCCACTTTGCTGATGCGATCTTGGGGAACGGCACACCCCGTAGCGTGGGCGAGGATAGCGGGGACATTCGTATTCAAAGACCATGCGCTCTCATCGAGCTGCGAGCCACCTCTATTTTTATCGGGAGCTTGGGTGAAGATGGGCCGCCTAGGAGTACTCGGACCCCCGGTACCAAAAACCTTTTTTGCACTGCACTTTTCTGAAGAAGCTGTTGCCAGGGTAGGTCTTCCCGGACGAAGAATCCAATTTAATGCTCTTCCGCGTGCTTTTCTATCTTCTTCCTATCTCCGTTTTCCCCTCTGGGAGGCAAGGTTGCTGAGCCGAAATTTGGTGGCAACCGTGTCAGTAGATGCCTCCAACTCCGATCTTTATCAACAAGAGATGCCCGATCCGGAGGAAGCCGGTGTGTTCATGTCCCGTTTTCCGTTTGCCTCGATTGAGGTAGCTCTTGAGGCAAGATCCAAGGGGCTCTGGAAGCATGTGGCGACTGCAACGGCGGTAAATGCTGTAGTTGAGTTCGGGGGCCGTGAGCCCCTTCCATATCTGGCTCTGCTTCCCAAAGAGCATGCGTTAGGGATGGAGTGACGATTAGGTGTCAGAGGACTACGAGCGTGTGGTTGCGGTGGCCAATCGGCACTGGATAAGCCTCTCTAGCGCCATGGTTTGGGCAATAGTGATAGGCCTCCTCGCCGGTGTTATTTTCTTTTTGCTTCCTGCTGGCGTGCGAAGCGCGCCGTACTTTCCTAGGTCGATCGCTGCGGCTGGGGCTGTTCTGTGGGCGATTGTTTCGGCTTCTAGGGTGTCGGAGTGGTCCAGTACTGTTTACGTCGTTACTCCTAGGCGGATCGTCATGAGGCGTGGCCTACTCCGTAAAAAAGTTACCGAGGTCGGGCTCGAGCAGGTCGGCAGGTACAGCGTCTACCAGGGGATTTTGGGAAGAGTGCTAGGGTACGGAACGGTTCGCGTCGAGTTGAAAAACGGATCTTGGTGGACTATGAGAAGGCTCGCCCGCCCGAGCGTGCTGGTAGACGGCATAGGTAAGGCAATACGTGAATCTCATTATCGCAGAGGGGATTAGGATTGAAGGGGAAGTAGGTACCCCAGCGAATCAGGCGTTCGCATTCGTAAGACAGCGGGCATAGTACAACGGTGCGAATCGTATCCCTTGTCCCGTCTCACAGTGAGACGCTAGTAGCCATTGGGGCAGCGGATGCGCTAGTTGGTGTCACTAGGTATTGCCTCGCGGCTCCATTGGTAAAAGAACTCAGAGTTCCCGAGGTTGGGGGCACTAAAACTCCCAGAGTAGCCGAGATTGTCTCTCTCCGTCCCGACGTTGTCGTCGTATGCAACGAAGAGAACCGTATAGAAGACGTTGCTGAGATCTTGGCGTCGGGCATCGAGGTTGTCGAGGTGTCTCCTCGCTCCATAGAGGAGGCTATGGAGGGCGTGTTGCGGCTAGGCGAGCTTACTGGGTGTCGGCGTAAAGCGAGAGAGATTGTCGCGGAGATCAAGCGAAGCGTTGCTGAGGTAGGTGAGATAGCGTCTACTTGCATGGAGGCGCTGCAAGACACTTACATTTACTGCCCGATATGGTACAGGCCGTGGATGTCTTTTGGACCTGACACCTACTGCAACGCTGTTTTAGAAGCCTGCGGCGGCAACAACGTCTACTCGAGCATTTCGCGCGAACGATACTTCGAGACCGACCCCAAAGAGGCAAGGATAGGAGGTGCCAAAGCCTGCCTACTACCTACTGAGCCTTTTAGATTTGGCAATCGCCACAAGAAGATGCTTCAGAGCCTTATAGGTCCCACAGAGATATTCGACGGGTCTGCCCTCACCTGGTACGGAGCGAGGACCCCTTGGGGATTAAAGACAGTATCGGATGCCCTCCTAAGGCTCGACGCCGAGATTTTGGCGTGATTCCCCTACTGTCTAGACTCCAATCATCGCCTCGAGACGACGTTTCTGACTCCGGGGGAGGGAGAGAATTCTGGTGATGCCGCCAATGCCGCTCCGGGATGCTTGCGCAGCAGCCAGTCATGCAGCCGAGTTCGGAGCGGTTTTTTACTCGGGGGCTATCGGAGGATGGGCCCCTGGGTCGTTTATGCTTTCCTCGCCAAAAGCAATGTTCCAGGTTTCTATGGGAGAGGAAGTCGAGCCACAGGAAGGATCAAGAGCCTCAATTTTTAAAAAGCTTGAAGAGGCCGTTCACTCGGAACCAGACTTAGTTTGGGCGGGCTTCATCTCATATGACGCTGGAAGGTTCATCGAAACAATCCCATCGATCGCCGCTAGAGATCGACCGCTGCCTTTCGTGTTTTTCGTAGGATACGACTCTGTGATTCCGGTGATATCCGAGGAAAATCGGGCTCCCAATGCATCTGCGAGGTTTGATTTTTCTACAAATCATAGGGCCGGAAAATTAGATATGGATGGCCCTTCATGCTTGGCTTCGCTTGAGGAACTCCCGACTGGCTGGAAAGAGTCACTCGGTCGGTCCGAATACGAAAAGGTTGTGCTTGATGCTCTCGAGCGCATAAAGGCTGGCGATTTTTACCAAGTGAATGTGGCCCGCCGTATTTCGGCTCCGTGCCTGCGTGATCCCAGGGAAGACGCTATCGACGCGTTTGTGTTTGTGTGCGATGTTTTACTTCCTCCAAGGGGGTGTTTCCTCGCTTGGAACGATGCTTTTGTGGTCTCTGGGTCGCCCGAACTGTTTCTTTCTGTTACTGGTCGCAACGTCTTCACCAAGCCAATAAAAGGAACGTTTGGTCGGTGGAGGACACGCACGGCCAGTGATCTGGATGTCGGCAGGCTTCGGTTACTCACGAGCGATAAGGACAAAGCGGAAAATGTGATGATTGTCGATTTGCTCCGCAATGACCTGGGAAAAATCTCTGAGTATGGGTCGGTAAAAGTGCCTGCGCTTTTCCATGTAGAAACATTTCCTGCAGTGCATCATCTGGTATCGACCGTGACGGCAACTTTGCGCAAAGATGTGTCATTGGCTGATCTTCTGGAGGCTACTTTCCCTGGAGGATCGATAACCGGAGCACCCAAAGTCGCCGCTATGCGCTTCATTGAGTCGGTCGAGAGAGTCCGGCGCGGTGTTTATACGGGTGCTATAGGCTACGTAGACCCATCACATAGATTATCCAACTCGTTAGGGATGCAAAACACGGCTCCGACAATTGAATTTAGTGTGGCAATTAGGACTTTGGTCCTTTGGGAAGGGTGGTGGGATTTGTGGGTTGGAGGTGGCATCGTCGCCGACTCCGATCCCGTCGTCGAGTGGCAGGAGACAGTGGAAAAGTCTAGGGGTCTGGTACCAGTCCTAGCGGGTTTTACTACTGCGCCTCCGAGACCGTAGACATGTTGAATTCTTTTACCGTGATCGGCGGCGCAGACACCCAACATCCGACGTCGTCGAACTCTCTCGGAGTTGCTCTAACCGGAATACCGGCATCTATTACAGATGCCAGCATGGTAACGGGGCTCTGATTAAATCTGAAGTTGTTCACCTCGGCTCTGATTTTTCCATCCTCTATCAGATAGATACCATCCCGTGTCAATCCGGTGAGCAGGCCCGTTTGAGGGTCGACCTGTCGTATGTACCACAGGCAGTTGACGTATAGACCCCGCTCTACATTTGCGATAAGCGGAAGCGCCTCTTTGAGGCTGCTACCTGCTCCTATAGACCGCTCGCTCGCCTCGTTCCCGCTATTAGGGCTCCCCTCAAACGCCAATAGCAAGTTAGACACCATAGGCGAGGGCCTAACCCCCTTTGTGTTCGCATACTGTCTGGTTGACACCAGTGAAGCTTGGACACCCCGGTCGATCCAGATAACCTTGTCAAGCGGATAACCGTTGTCAAAGACAGACTCTAAACTGTGGGAGGCTCCGGTTACGACAAAGGGAGCGCATTCGACTCCCTTTGCGTAGGGATCCGACCACAATGAAATCCCTTCCGGGTAAAGTGTTTCTCCTAACCTTGACCCCCCCTTTTTTCTATCGGAAAAAACAGTTTTTCCCTCGTCAGCATCGCGTAATGACATCATCCAGTACATCCATAAAAGCATGTCTGCAACACAGCTCGGCGACAGTACGCAAGTGTATTTTCCGGGCTCTATTTGTCGTGCCTCTTTAACTGATTCCAGTAATTCTCTACAGTCGGCGAAAGCACCTTCAATATCTAAGTGGCTTATTTCTCTTCCTGTCCGGCCTGCCCATACTGATCTCGAATAGTCTTCAGGCTTGGTCGTAATTCCAACGTGAGTTTTTGACTCACAATACCCCGCCCTGACACCGGTTGAAATTCCGAGATAAATGGCTTCTTGTGTATAAGAGGTGTAGCCGAAAGTTAGAAAGCGCGAGTCTCTAGCAGCCGCAAAAATCTTATCTACCGCAGGAGTCGCAGTGTCAAAAAACTCTAGTGAGTCTTTTGGCTCGAAGTGTTCATTAAAGCTTTCTCTGAGTGAAAGTGCCTCTTCTGGCCCGACCAAATCAAAGTAATCAGGTGCTTTTTTGGAGCTAGAAGCAATCTCTTCTGATCTCTTTAGGAGCTCAATAGCCTCATCAAGGCTACTAATGTCCCCTCTACATGTTCCATATGCCCCATCAACTATGGAAACGACGCTCAAAGAGGTCGAAGAAGTCTCCCCCGATGTGGTTAGCTTGTTGGAGGCAAACCGAATGTTCGCCTCATTACTTTGATGCACTATTACTATTGTGTGGTCTGATGAGCGCCTCGGTAATAACGCCTCAACAAGTTCTTGGGGAGATGGAAGTGTCGGAGACGTCATGATAATCCCAACATCTCTTTGGTCAAGGGGACTTTGATGTGTTTAGTACATTTATGTTTCGAAATAGCGCTACTGGAGCGCCATGACTTACCGGCGCGACCTGTCCGGGTTGGCCCTTTCCGCAGTTAAATGCCCCGCCCAAGACATATGTGGATGGACCCCCCACAGCTGCACAAGAGTTCCAAAACTCAAGGGTATTTCCCTGGTACGCTACGTCTTTCAACATTGAGCGAATCTTTCCGTTTTCAATCAAGTAAAAAAGCTGCCCCGTAAACTGAAAGTTGAGCCGCTTCATATCTATACTCCAAGAGTTGTCCCCCACGATATAAATCCCGCGATGCACATCGGAGATGAGGTCTTCCAAGGAGATATCCTCACTTGCAGGCTGTAGCGATATGTTTGCCATCCGCTGAATAGGCATGTGTTCCCAAGAATCTGCGTAGGCACATCCATTAGAGCGCGGGTAACCGAATGCCGCTGCGATCTCCCTGTTGTACTGGTATCCAGTGAATTTGCCCTCTTTGATGACATCCCAGCTCTGACTCTCGACCCCGTCGTCGTCCCATCCAACAGTGGCCAAGCCGTGACGTTGAGTTCTGTCGCCGACTACGTTAACCACTTCGGATCCGTACTCGAGGGCGCCGAGTAGATCGGGCGTGGCAAAACTCGTCCCAGCGTAGTTAGCTTCGAAACCTAGGGCACGGTCGAGTTCGGTGGCGTGGCCTATTGATTCATGGATAGTGAGCCAGAGGTTCGTCGGATCTATAACGAGGTCGTATCGGCCTGCTTCTACGGTGGTAGCGGCCATTTTCTCTTCCAGCTTTGCTGAGTGTTCTTGCGCTGCCCGAATAAAATCATACTCGTCTATGAACTCGTACCCCCGTCCCGAGGGCATCGCGTTGGATCGTAGCTCGACCAACTCTCCTTCGGGAGAGACTGTCGTTGCCGTAAAGTTCGCCTGTATCCGTACCCGTCTTTGGAACGTTCTTGTCCCCTCGGATGTGGCGAGAAACTTGACCTCTTTTACCTGTTCCATGTAGGCGCTACAGAACTTCGCCACCCCACCTTTTAGCACGATGTCATTGACTTCCAAAAGGTAAGCTACCTTACGGTCGAGAGGTACATTGAAGGGGTCTACTTCGTATTCCGATTCCCATTCCCCAGAGTGTGGATCCTCGGGGGCTAGCTGAACTTTGTATCCACTGATGCGGGCGAGAGAGGCTGCCATCTTGCAGGCGCGATCTGCAGCGCGCTTCGCTGCTCGTTCGGATAGCTCGTCAGATGCCGAGAACCCCCAAGCCCCTTCGACTAGCACTCTCACGGCGAACCCAGTTGTCTGAGAATCAGTGACTCTCTCAAGGTCGCGTTCTTTTGCCTCGAGAGCTTGGCGCCTGTGAGACTCCAATCTAAAGTCGGCGTAGCTCGCCCCGCTGCGGGCCGCAGTGTCTAGGGCAGCGTCCATCAAGTCTTCAATGGGAATGCCGGAAAACTCCTCTGCCACAGACATCGCAAAAAGCAGGATCTCACCACAAGACTGCTCTGTGCAAGCTCGTGGAGAATCGATGTTTTAGTACTGACATGACCGTGTCGAGAATGCCGCGCTATTTGCGCGTCTCTCATCCGCCTGCATTGCCCAGATCTGACGCTATTTTTTTAGCGAATTGAGCAACGCGTATTCCAAGAGGAGCAGCCGCGTAACCTACCGCACCACAGACCGTGAGCGCAGTAGCTAAAGCTGAGGCTGGAAATCCCAAAAGGTCCCAAACAGCTGCAGCTGCGTGCGGAATTCTCCTGTCGCACCCTACTTCTCTCGGAAGAGGCGCTCGAACTTGAGTACCGGCAAGTTGCGTCGCAAAGTGAAGCGATGCCTCAAGGAGATGTTGACCGAGAGCCGGAGCTGAGCAAAACAGAGCATTGTCATTCCAGGCACTGCGTGCAGCAAGGCCCAAGTACGAGCTTGGTGGGTAGATCAGGTATCCGATCTGGTCTGCCACCATTGAGCACACTACAGTAGCTGAACCCGGAGCAATCGATGACATCTGAGTTTCCAATTCCCACTGAAGGTTGGGATAAGCCTCGCCCGGAAATCCGAAGAAATAGACGTTTCCGACTCGTACCACTCTCGATGTCGTTCGCGCTACTGGCAACGCTGTGGACAGTCCGGGTCTCTTTGTTACGCGGCCTAACGCTTTCGCAGCAGCCAGCATTGCTATGTTTGTTATCGGGTGTTCGACGGTGTCGTTTGCCCATTCGAGTGTACGCCTGACCGCTTCGCTTTCGCGAGCCCGTCCTGTCGCCGAGAGTGCTTGAACGGTTTGGACTGTCGGTGAGCCGATGTCAGTGACTGAATGTAGATTTTCGAGTAGGGGACGGAGTTGAGTTTCGAGACTGCGTGCGTACTGCCGGACAGCTCTTTGGGAGCCATCCCCACGAATCTTGGGCTGGGTTCGTCCTAGAGATCCGGGGATCACGAGAGTTGTTCCACCCGGATCGGACTCTAGCAGAGACGAAAGTTCCCCAGGCCAGTCGGGAGTGAGATGATTACCGGATGCCACGGTAGGGTGAGCGGAGAAGACGACAATTCGCCCAATGGGTATAGCGGCTTCGGATCGTGCCTCTAGAACGAAGATTCGCTCCTCGATTCGATCATGCGGTGCAGTTCTTACCTGACTCCTCAAAAGTCCTCTGGTGTTCGTCACACCAAAGCTGACCTTGCAAGGCTTCGCATCACGGGAAGCCGCATCCACGGCGGCAATGGCGCCCTCAATGAGCTGAGTTGCATACTCGTCGTCTAGCCCGCCCCATAACCCAGTCGAATCAGGACAGCAGTGCGAGTGTGAAGACGCTCCAAAGAGAATCTGCAGGTCCGGTACCCTATTCTTGAGCTCTTCTTCTATGGCTCGGAAGCCAAACCATTCCCTGGTGGTCTCATAAGGGAGCCCCTGGGTATCGAGGACGAGAAAGGACACGGATCCGGTGCTACCGCCGTGTTGTCCTAAAGACTCCCGGAGAAGCAACGCTCGAGCGAAAATTGGAGCGGAGAGGTGGGTACATCGGCGCAAGGGCCCTACGCCATATCCGCCGAGGAACACTGGGTTTTTAGGGGTTATGTCTATGACTCCAGAACCAGCTTCCAGCATTGCTCTCGTGTCAAGATAACAGCTCCTCTCAAGCGTCAAGCGCGTGCAGAGATAGACAGCTCTCAGATTGCGCGGGGCATCTTGATAGAGTGTAAGAATCTCAGGCGATCTAGGCTGGAGGAGCGATGACCAAGACGGCGGGACAGCTAATGGCCGAGGCGGCAAAAGAGCTCGGCTTCGAGCTTGTCCTAGCAAACTCGGGTACTACAGAGGTGCAATTCGTCGGCGCGTTCGTACCGGTTTTTGGAGACAAATTCGTGTTGTGCTTGCACGAAGATGTTTGTACGGGCGCAGCGGACGGATATGCTCGAATAACCGAGAAGCCAGCTTTGGTGAATTTGCACCTGGGCCCGGGATTAGCTCATGGGCTCTCTAACATTCACAACGCCCGTCGGGCGGAATCTCCGATTGTGGTGATCATCGGGGATCACGATGTCGCTCACCGGGATGCAGATGCCCCTCTCACCTCCGACATCGAAGCTCTAGCAAAACCGTTCTGCCAATGGGTTCGTACGACAAAGGATCCCCGCTACATCGCCCGTGATCTAGCCGACGCCCTTTATGGCGCCTTGTATCCCAAGCCTGGGATCTCCGCCCTTGTTGTCCCCAACGATATATTGGCTCGCCCAGTAGATGATCCTAAGAGGGCTACGTTCAGCCGCTCGGCGGCTCCGCCTGCCGATGACAAAGCTATCGGTTTGGCAGTAGATCAGTTAAAGAGGGCGAGAAATCCTTTGGTAATCGTGGGGGGCAGGACAACGGGAGAAGCTGGACAACGGGCGGCCTGGAGAATCGCACGCGCTACGGGGGGATCGGTCGCGTCAGAAACTTTTCCGCCGGTCCTGGCGAGGGGCGGCGACATTCCGCCCATAAAGCGGTTGTCATATCCCGGTCCTGTTGCTCGCAAAGAACTGGAGCCCCACGACCTCATTTTCTTGGCTGGTGTGTCTGATCTTACCCCCTTTTTCTCCGACAACGTAGACCGGACACTCCTCCGGACGGGCGAAAGAACGGTATTAGTCGCCGACCTAGCACCTGCTCTGCCTGGCGCGATCGGGTTATGGGGAGACCCGTTAAAAACCCTTTCGGTTATAGCTGATGAGCTTGGTGGAGATTTCCCCGTTGTTGGTCCGAGTCGGAGCGAAATGGGCGGAAGTTCAGTCGGAAGGGCGATTGCCGACGGCTTAACGGAGGGGGCGGTTGTAGTAGACGAGGCTATTACGAACACGTTGGGTCTATATGCGGCGCTGGAAGCTGCACCGCGACACGACTATCTCACCATAAAGGGAGGATCATTGGGGGCAGGCATTCCCGTGGGACTGGGTGCAGCACTTGCCGATGCGGGCCGCAAGGTGGTGGTCGCTGTAGGGGACGGTACTGCTTGCTACACTATCCAGGCATTGTGGAACATAGCACGGCTCGGGGCAGACGTGACGATCGTCGTTTTCAACAATGGTAACTACGACATCATCGCTTACGAGTTGGCGAGGGCCGGATTTACGCCGCCTCCCAAACAAGCAGTGCGCTTGGATCCAAAGATTAACTTTGCGCTGTTAGCAGAAGGCCAGGGTCTCACAGCTCTGCGGCTTGAATCTCCCGACGAGGCGGCGATTACCGAGGCAGTTGCGGCTAAGGAGCCTATACTTGTGGATATAGCGGTCCCTTCTATGTTTCCTGCCTAACCGAGAGCCGGGGCGCCACTTGCCAGCTGGGTTGGCATAATTGATCAAGCACGATATTGGGGCGTCTTAAGATCCCCGGTGCACGGTAGGCTTCCGGAACTAGTTATTACTCAATCACCGACTAGAAGAGCTAAGGAGGATCTATGCCTTACGAGCTGCCATCTCTTCCCTATTCATACGAAGCACTGGAACCGCACATCGATGCCCAAACTATGGAGATCCATCACACCAAGCACCACCAGACGTATGTAACGAATCTCAATGCAGCGTTGGAAAAGCACACGTACTTACAGGATGTTCCGATTGAGGACATTGTGCGTAACATCGCCAGTGTTCCAGAAGACATAAGAGTTGCTGTCAGGAACAATGCTGGCGGACACTACAACCACTCTCTGTTTTGGCAGATGATGGCTCCTGACGGAGGTGGGGAACCAGAGGGTGAGATCGCCAAGGCGATCTCCGATACCTTCGGGGGCTTCGAGTCCTTCAAGGATAGCTTTACTAAGGCCGCGCTGACGCGCTTTGGCAGTGGGTGGGCTTGGCTTAGTGTGGACGCCTTCGGCAAGCTGAGGCTTGAGAGCTATCCGAACCAAGACAGTCCGCTTATGGACGGACTGCATCCTGTGCTCGGACTAGACGTGTGGGAGCACGCCTATTACTTGAAGTATCAGAACCGCCGCGCAGACTACATATCGGCGTGGTGGACTGTCGTGAACTGGCGATACGTCGATCAGCGCTTGCATGAGGGAAGAGGATAAAACGCTTACGCGCTTTTATGATTCCAAGCTGACCGCGTCGCGTCACCTCTTGTGTTAGAATCGACCGATTGGGCTAGATCACCCAAGCGCTTTGGAGCTCGATTAAGAGAAAAGCTGGGCTTGGCCCCTCCTTTTTTCTAGGTCCTGACTTCTGAGGGCGGAATAGCTCAAGGCGTAAGGCCGGAAAAAGGAGGACACAATGACCGGGCGCCGCTTTTCTCTAACT
>PSLF01000023.1 GCA_040289475.1 Acidimicrobiia bacterium
TGGTTCGTTTCCAGGGATGGGATGTGAGCTAACCAGGATGGTGTCTCCGGGCGAAATTTCGATTGTAGGATGTTCTCCAGATGCCATGAGTGCGAGTGACGAGTACGGCTCCCCTTGAGAGCCAGTGCAAACAATACACGTCATCCAAGGGCTAATACGCGGCAGCTCGCTAACGGAAATCACAGACTCCTCAGGTAGCACCAACTTCCCAGCTTTGACGGCAATTTCGACATTCCGCTCGACAGATTTCCCGACAAAGCACACCTTTCTTCCGTATTCTGCGGCTGTGCTGACCAACTGCTGAATTCGGTGAAGATGTGATGCGAAACAGGTAGCGATAATACGTTTCTGTCGCCGAGATCCGAATACCTCCTCAAAAAATCGACCGACCTGGCGCTCGCTTTTTATCCATCCCCTCTCAACTGCGTTTGTCGAATCGCAAAGCATTACGTCGACTCCTCTTTCCCCAACTCTCGCTATTAGTTGCAAGTCTGTTCTACGCTGGTCTAGAGGAGTCGAGTCGATCTTGAAGTCTCCGGTGTGCAAAATCCGACCATCGTCACTCTCTATGACTATTCCACAGGCATCGGGCACCGAGTGAGCGGTGGCGAAAAAGGTGAAATCCATGCCAGCGATCGACGTCGTCTGACGGTCGCCGGTAGTGCGAAGCTCGACAGCATCAGCTATTCCGAACTCGTCTAACTTCCGCGACAGAAACCGAAGCGTGAGATCGGATCCGTACACCCTGGTGGGGGGAATTCGAGGAAGCAGATACGGCATCGCACCAATGTGGTCTTCGTGTCCATGGGTGAGCACGATCCCTGCTACTCGATCTGCAATCTTTTCGATGTAGGTAAACTCTGGGAGCACTAAATCGACGCCGACCAGCTCGCTATCAGGAAACATCACGCCCGCGTCAACTATTACGGCGCCAGAGGGCCCTTCTACGACCATGCAGTTGCGGCCCACTTCGCCGAGCCCGCCTAAAAAGCGAATTGTTGTCATGCGTGCCCGATGCGTTATGTCCGGACCCGTGTAAGGCGAACGTCTAGTAGATCTGATGCCTCCTCCATAGCCTCAGCAACCTTACGCTTTGTAGGTTCGGTAGCCGGGGTAAGAGGCAATCTGGGGTGTCCAGCAGGAAGACCGCACCCCTCAAGAGCTGCTTTGAGTGGAATGGGATTGGGTTCGACGAACAACGCCTCGAATAGCCCGAACAGCTGTAGATGGATTTGCGTAGCCTCTGAATTTTGACCGGCTTCGAATGCCCTAATCATCCGAGCGATTGCATTTCCGGATAGGTGTGATGCCACAGACACTACCCCTACAGCGCCCACCGACAGCATAGGAAGCGTAAGCGCGTCGTCTCCGGAGTAAATCCAAAATGGCATTGGTACAGTACGCATCGTCTGCGATGTAAACGAAAGGTCTCCTACAGCGTCTTTGACCGCGACAATTTTGGGGTGCGTGGCCAGCTCCGCAATGGTGGCGAGCTCTATG
Organism: Acidimicrobiia bacterium; assembly: GCA_040289475.1. Lineage (NCBI taxonomy): Bacteria > Bacillati > Actinomycetota > Acidimicrobiia > Acidimicrobiia bacterium. The sequence goes on from PSLF01000023.1 coordinate 1,501, forward strand.
CGCCTCCCAGTTCGCGATGGAATGTTATAGAGCATCACCGGAGCAGTCGACTCGTCAGCGATCGCCTCAAAGTGGGCTTTTATCCCCGCTTGTGTTGGACGGTTGTAATACGGCGTAACCGCCAGAATCCCGTCTATACCCAAGTTGCACACTTTCTGGGTAAGCCACACCGAGTGTCTAGTATCGTAAGTAGATGTGCCGGCGAGCACCTTAGCCCGTCCCTCTACTGCTTCGAGTACGGTCTCTATTAGAGCCAGCTTCTCAGAGTCTTCGAGGGTTGGAGACTCACCCGTTGTCCCGCAAACTACTATCGCATCGCTTCCGTTATCTACAAGATGGCGCACTAGCCGTCTTGTGCCCTCGAGATCTACTCCACCATCCTCACTGAATGGAGTGATCATCGCTGTGGCGACTTTCCCGAACGGTGGATCCATTTATCGGGCCTCCTGGCTTCCAAAAGTGGCTGAAGTAACTGACTTACGATCGCATAGTCGGCCGAGTTTGCAAATCCTACTAAGAGTCATGATCGAAAGGCACTCCCACTGTGCCACAATTCTCACCGATAAATCACACAAGAGGACTTGAAACGCGGGCGCGATCCGTTTATATTTTCACGTGCCGGCCGGGGGCTGGCAGCCCGAAGAAAGCAGGGGGGCTCGCCCGGTGGGTGAACGAGGCACTGGCTCCCAGCCGGCATTTTTTTCACTATCAAGTTCACTCTGTAGCGACCTTCCCGAGTCATTGCCAAGCATAAGCCAACTCCTGCTTGGTTTGTGCTGTTTCAGCCCGTGTGATGGAGTAGGTTTCTGTTCAAAGCTCGGTTTAGTTTTGGAGGGGGGGTAAAATGAGGGTCCCATTGAACCGCCGGCGTATAAGAGATGCCACCGTTGCTTTTGGCGTAGTGATTTTTTTGTTTGTATCGCTCGAGTACTCCAGCGCTAACGCAGAATCAAGGTGGAGCGCGGGCGACTCGCAGGACCGCATGCGGGGGGACGCTGGGTACGAAGCTCGCCCACCCGCGTACCCTCGACTCAGGACCAAGCCCACCCGCTGCACATCTTCAAAATGCCGACAAAAATCAAAGTCGCCCAGATCACAGGACGCATCAAAGGAAAACAAAGAACTCGTCCTCCCAAGACCTACGATCCTAGTAGAGCCCGAGTCGAGGATACTTCTCGGTACAACTGTTTTTCTACGAGTGGAAGCGCCGGCATTCTTTGGGGACTATGTGAGAGCCGGGGATAGCATGGCAGAGGTTCGGGCTCGGCCTTTGCGAGCAGAGTGCCAGGTAGCTGGTGCCCATCTCGGTGGTTCATTGTCAGAGCATCCAAGATTTGGCTGGGCTTCCACACCGCCCATGCCGCTATTTGTCGACAACTTCGAGCCATTGCACATCGTATGCCGGCTTCTGTGGGACGCTCACTGGCAGTCTAACGATGGTAGCGGCGGTTCGATCCCAGACAGGGAGACTTCGAACGACAAGTACTACCCAGTCGGGGCTGCTGTTAGTGTGCTGGTTGGTTGAGACGAGAAAGGTTCTCTCTGCAAAGATCCCACTTCTCTTGGTGGAACCACAAAAAAGAAGTGGAGAAACCCCTCTGTTACCGAGAGCAAACGTTCCGACTGATCGCCAGCTGATTCGGTAAAGGTGGGCTGAGCTGGATCTTGGGAGGCGTACTCGCCTCTCACGGAGCTGGATGTCGTCTGCGAGAAAGACTGCGGCATCGCTCTTTTGAGAGCCGCACACACAAAACCGGCGTCTGCCTCGTAGACTCTGTGACCCTCGGGAACGGAGAAACGGATCTGGGGACCGCGAACGTAGGAAAAAACTATTGAGCACACCCCCCCTGCCTCGGTCGACCAAACCGCACCATCAATAGTTAGCGACATCTGTCCTTCGCCCTTCCTCAATATGTATCTGGCCCCTCCTTTGAGTGGCGGCGTTTTGAACCGCACTCCCCGAGAGGGAAAACCTAGCTCGACGGCGAGCTCCTCGCCCTCGACTCTACCCCTGACTCGCTCGTAGCTGTCTTGGGGATCACCCACGACGAACTCCCCTTTCAAGTCGCCGTCAAGTTGTGCCCTTACCCAAGCGTAAGCAGCCGGATATGGGCTAGGTATCCCGGTAGCGGATGGAGTTGGTACCTCAGCTGGAGGAATCCCACGGATGCATCCAACGGTCGCGACAAGCAGAGTCAACAAAGATGAAAACCGAAGTAACTTGCGACTACCATTCACACGCAGCAAAGAACCCCGAAGTGATTTGAGTGCTCCGGCAATAATCCATGGGTCGTCCGTACTCGGTCGTAGAAGAAATTGGAGTGTATAACCGGTGAAGCCAAAACAACTTGTTTCGACAGGAAAGGTCATATGGATCGAAGCGAACGGCGAGTCAAGCTCGCCGATTCGTTTCGTGATCGATGAAGACAAGCTTTACTTCCTCAGGAACGGACGCCATGAGCGAGTACCACCAATTCGCAACGGCCAGAAGGTGAAAGTAATCGGTCACCCCCTGGCCAAGCAAACGCGCTCCGGCGAAGCCGAAGCCATTGTGACGTTTGTTTCTCCCGACGATCTCCCACAATCTGTGCTTCTCGAACTCGCAGGCACCTACTATGATCCGCGCCTCTCCCCGGACGAAAACTGTACCCGGCTCGCCTCTATTCTCCAAGTGGCCCGCTTGGACCTCACATAAGATCGACTGAACCAAGGAGGGCTGCGCCATTTTACCGCTGCACTCGCCTAACGAGCGTGCTTCGTGTTGGATCGCTGACGAGTTCGGACTACACGATTAGACCGGGGTTCTACGGCTGCCTCTTTTAACCGTTGGAATTCCTTTGATCGAAGCCACTCCGATCCAGGGGTCTCCAAAATCACCGGTAGCCGGGAGATCGCTGGTTGCGTTACAAATGCGAGCAAGGGCTCAAGTCCTATGAACCCCTCTCCCAAATTGGCATGCCTGTCTATCCTAGACCCGCGGGGCGATTTCGAGTCGTTCAAGTGGATGCAGCACACAGCTTCCAGGGCTCCAAGGGAGCGAAGCTCGCGTACTAGCTTGCTGGCGGCGCCTTGTACTTGCCAGTCGAAGCCAGCAGCCCAGAGGTGCTGTGTATCGAGGCAAATTCCCGGATCGCCAAGCGCTGATGCGCTTTCTAGAAGACGGGGAACATCTTCGGGGAGCGCAGCAATTGGTACTCCTGCGCCCGCCGTGAGCTCAAAAACAAGACGCGCTCCCGGCGGGGTGCGCCCTGCTACCTCGCTTAGACTCGATCTCAGTCTCGACAGTGCAGCTCTCAAATCACCATCGGTGGCAGTGCCAGCGTGTACCACAAGAGGAGCTCCGTTAGCGATGCTCGAAAGTTCAAGTCCATAGAGAACCACCTCAATTGAGCGCTCACGCACATCTTCAGCGGGAGAAGCTAGGTTGACGAGGTAGGGAGCGTGAAAGACAAGAGAGCAGGCTCCTAGTGCCGCTACCTGATCCAGCTCTGCTCGAATCCGCGATGGGTCTAGATTCGGCAGCCGCCAATTTCGAGGTGGAGAAGAAAACACTTGGAAAGTTGTGCATCCTAGGCTTTGCGCGCGCCTCCACGCAGCAGCCAGGCCACCTGTGGACGATACGTGGTATCCGATACAGGCGGGAAACCGCACCCGATGCCTTCTTGGGGAGTTCCTCTAGCCTGGTTGAAAGAATCTACTCCACAGAGACGCGGTCGAGAGCCTTCATTACCGACTCGACCGATGAAAAACGTTGATCTTCCCGTAGTTGCCTGAGCCTCTCCAAAAATTTCTCTGAAGCACCCGACTTTCCGGCTACAGCCAACAGTTCATCCCGTCCATACTCTTTAGACCCATTGAAAATGTCTCCGAACAGCCGGTTGACGTACTCGATCGCGAAATCTCCCATCTACTGCCTCCGTCGATTGAACCGCGACTTCTCTTGCCTGCCCGCCGGCGAGCCGGAGCTGTAGGTTAATTCTACGGCCTCTTGCTCTCGATAACTAAGCCGAAATTGCACGGATAGATGAGTCGGGCGTGCTTGACTGGTTTGTTCAAGTTGTTGCTTGCATTGATAAATCGATTTGGGGATTCTGGTACCATGGCTGGCCTACCACGATTTTCATCCTCCTGTTCGAAAATCTTGGCAGCGACGATCGTGGCTGCTCTGGGCTTGCTTTCGTTCATCCCCAAAGACGACGCAGCGGCTCAGTCCGCCACCACGCGCCAGAAAGTCGACGACCTCAGCTTCAAGGCCCACCAGATACGGGAGCGCTACGACGAACTTGTAGCTCAGATCAACCGATCTCAGAACGCAATTCTCGAAAAGCAGCTTCAAATCGTGAACGTAAGCAGCGAGCTGATGCGGCGCGAGGAAGAGCTGACCCGAAAAACAGCCGATCTCCATACTTTTGTGCGCCTGGCATATAAGTACGGACCAGGTGACATTGCCGGGTCCGTCATTACAGCTAAAAGTTTTTCCGAGATCGGACTTGCAAACAGGTACCTCGGCTCTCGAGTCAGTGCTCACCGGCGAGCTATCGAAGAAATGCTTGCAGCTCAAACAGCGGTGACCGCTGTATCCATGCAACTAGAGGACAAACGCGCTCAGCTCCAGGCCGATATTGAGCGCCTGTTAGATGCAGTAGATGACACTCAGGCTGCCTTAGTGGACGCGGAGACGGCCCTGGCTGCAGCGCGTCAGGAGCTTGACATACGGGAACAAATGCAACGTGCAATTCGCCTAGTACAAGCCGCGGGCGCTAGTGGACAATACAGCCAACGGCACATACTGGCTTCCCAGAGGCAATCTGAATTCCTAGCCAAATATCCATTTGGACCAGTTAGCGGTGTCCCGTCGCAACTTCGACCCACAGGTCAGGTGATCGAGGGAGTTGCCTCCTGGTATGGACCCGGCTTTCACGGTCTCCCCACTGCATCGGGTGCGGTATTCGACGAAAACCTATATACCTGTGCCAACAAGGAGCTTCCTTTAGGCACCATCTTGTTAGTCACTTATCAGGGGCGTTCAGTGTTGGTGTTGGTGAACGACAGAGGCCCGTTCGTGCCTGGCAGGGTGCTGGACCTGTCGAAAGCCGCAAAAGAAGCCATCGGCATGGGTGGCCTAGGATACGTGACAGCTCAGGTGCTCGAGCCGATATAACGCTTGTACGGCGAATGTTGCAACGAAAGGGAAGAGCATGCACGTTGTCTCCATCGACGCTGGTACTACTGGGATTCGGACGATTGCCTTCTCCGAAGAGGGGAAGCCCGTTGCGTCGTCGTACAAAGAGTTTGCCCAGCACTATCCGGCGTCGGGCTTGGTAGAGCACGACCTCGAAGAGATATGGGAAACGGCGCTAGCCACCCTCAAAGAGGTAGTTGACAGTGTCGGTATTTCCAGTGTGGCCGCAGTAGGTATAACCAACCAGCGGGAGACAGCTTGCATTTGGGATAAAGACTCCTCGAAGCCTCTTGCGCGTGCCATTGTTTGGCAAGACAGAAGAACAGCGTCACGCTGTAGCAAGCTGCGCTCTGAGGGTCTAGAGGCCGTTGTCAGAGAGAAAACTGGATTGGTTATCGACCCCTACTTCTCCGCCACAAAGTTCGAATGGTTGCTCCAACGGATACCGTCAAAACATCTGTCCACCGTAGCGCTTGGGACCATCGACTCCTGGCTACTTTGGAAGCTGACCGGTGGAGAGGTCCACGCAACAGACTGGTCCAACGCTTCGAGGACTATGCTGTTCGACATCCGAACACTGGAGTGGTCAGAGGAGCTTTGTAGTGTATTTGGTGTTCCCATTGAAGCTCTCCCCCGCCCCCTTCCGTCCGCCTCCTTATTCGGGGAGACTCAGACTCACGTCACAGGCATCGCTGCGCCGATAACAGGCGTGTTGGGTGACCAGCAGGCCGCTCTTTTTGGCCAGTGCTGCTTCAAAGAGGGGATGTCCAAGAACACCTACGGGACGGGGTCCTTTGTTCTCACCAACGTTGGTGACTCACCTCCTCCCCCGACAGAGGGCTTGCTCGCAAGCGTGGCGTGGGGAATCGACGGATTGCCGGTGTACGTGCTAGAAGGATCTATCTTTGTCACCGGCGCCGCTGTACAGTGGCTGAGAGACGGCCTAGGCATTATCTCAGACGCAGCAGAGACGGAACGATTTGCGAGCGCTGTCGACGACACTGGTGACGTCTACTTCGTGCCGGCGCTGACAGGACTCGGCTCTCCGTGGTGGGATCCGTATGCCCGAGGAACGATAGTCGGCATCAGCCGGGGAACACGCAAGGAGCACATCGTAAGGGCGGTCGTGGAGGCAATGGCGTACCAGACGCGCGATGTTGTAAGTGCCATGGAGAGCGCTTTCGGAAAGCAGATCGTTGAGCTTAGAGTCGACGGAGGGGCATCAGCCATGGATTTGCTACTACAGCTTCAAGCAGATCAATTAGGTGTGGTCGTACGCCGTCCGAAGGTCACCGAAACCACCGCTTTGGGTGCCGGGTACCTTGCCGGGCTAGTGGTCGGGGTGTGGAGCTCTCTGGATGCGCTTTCACAAACGTGGCAACTCGACAAAGAGTTCCATCCCAATACCGACAGAAGTCGAGCCAACACTTCCTACCAAAGGTGGCTAGAAGCTATCGACCGAGCGAGAGGATGGGCCAAGGATACCTCGAAGATCTAAGCCCCCTACGTCGAAGCCGAAGTAGCTCTCGCTTCTCTCTCCTTCTCAGGGAACCTTCCGGCGTAGTTGTGTACGTATTCTTGTCCGGACAGCTGTTTAATCTCATACATGATCTCATCAGTGACTAGCCTGTAGGCCACCTTCTCTGGGACTGTCAAGTTTCGGCGCTCGTAGCGGAGCGGCTTCCCGAACGCTACGTGCACAGCTCCCCGTTTTGGAAATCTAGCCCCCTTAGGCATTACTTCGAAACTCCCTCTAATCCCTACAGGAATTACAGGCGCTCCGGTAGCTAAAGCCAAGCGAGCTACCCCGGTGTGCCCCTTGTACAACCGCCCGTCCGGACTTCTGGTCCCCTCTGGATAGATTCCGAACACTCCACCAGCTTTCAATACCTCAAGCGCCTGCGCGAGAGCGGCTTCTGACGCCTTTCCTCCAGAGCGATCGAGAGGAATTTGGCCCCATGCCCGAAAGATCACCCGCGAGTACCACCTCTCGAAGTACTCCGCCTTTGCCACAAAGGTGACCTTGCGAAAAACGACCAATGGGATAAAAGCGGAATCCAGTGCCGAGAGATGGTTGGAGGCGAGGATTGCAGGTCCTCGGGACGGTATGTGCTCGACACCCTCTGAAGTAACATCGAAGTAAATCCGAAACAGAGGCGATAATAAAAACTTGGTGGCCTCATAGAACACTGTTTGCCTGCCCCAGAATCGACAATGCGCTTACACCGTCGCCTTGACCCGGTTTGTGGATACCCCTAGTATCCGCCCCATGGACTATTACTCACACAGCCCTAAGGTTCCCTCCGAAAGTGACTCTACAACCACGCCAAAGCACAGGGGCTCGCTCACACCAAGAGGAGTCCGCCGGCGAGACGCCCTTATCAAAGCGGCGGCGGAGATTTTCGCGCGTCAAGGCTACCACCGTACCTCTGTCTCCGATATCGTCAAGAGCGAGCGTGTCGCAAAGGGTGTTTTTTACTGGTACTTCTCCTCCAAGGAGGATCTATTTGCGGAGATTCTCAAAGAAGCGGTATCGGGCTTGAGGCGAGCTCAGGCAGAAGCAATAGCGGGAATCTCAGATCCGCTCGGTCGCATAGCCGAGGGTATAAGAGCATCTCTCAAGTACGTGTGCCGCAACCAAGCGATGTTCGCAATTTTCGAGGAGGCGCTGGGGGCTCCAGCGTTCGCAGATGTCGTAAAATCCGGCCACAAGAAGTTGATTGCAGACACGATACGACACCTTGAAGAAGGGATACGAGCAGGTCAGATTAGAAAGGCAGACCCTGAGATTTTGGCCCACGAAATCTTTGGAACGATGACCTACGTGGCGCGCTTCTTGCTGCCAAACTGCTCGGCTCCGGAAAGCGTGATTGAGGAGACGGTAGAGTACTGCGTCAACGCGATTGCGCGCCGGACCAGAGCCCTACGTCCGGTACGAAACACCTAATCTCCTATGTTCAACATGCGCCAGATCTATTGGTGAAGCTCCTTCAACGCTCTTTTAATCCCTCTCACTGCCTGCGCAATGCGATGCTCGTTCTCAACCAGCGCAAATCGTACCCATCCTTCGCCCCCTTGGCCGAATCCAACTCCAGGACTTACAGACACACACGCCTCTCGAAGAAGCTTGAAGGCGAAGTCCAACGAGCCAATCTCTTTGTAGGGCTCCGGGATAGGCGCCCATACGAACATCGATCCCTTGGGCTTTTCGACCTTCCACCCGATTCTTTCTAGCCCGTTGCACAAAGCATCTCGCCTCAACCTATAAACGTCTGCAACCGCTTTGGGATAGTCCGCAAGTTCGTTCAGCGCGATGATGCTGGCTATCTGAATGGGTTGAAAGGTTCCGTAGTCAAGGTAGGACTTGAGCTTCGCAAGCCCTTGAACGATCTTGGCATTTCCAACTACAAAACCGACCCTCCACCCCGGCATAGAGTAAGACTTCGACAAGGTGTAAAGCTCCACTCCGACGTCCTTGGCTCCCTCGACCTCGAGGAGTGAAGGCGCTCTATATCCATCGAATACCAAGTCTGCATAAGCGAAGTCATGTACCAATACGATCTCGTGCTCTTGCGCGAAAGCCACCAGGCGCTCGAAAAACGAGCGGTCAACGCAAGCAGTAGTCGGGTTGTGAGGAAACGATACCAACACCACCCTCGGCCTGGGCCACTGCCGCTCGTACGCTTCCCTCAATGCCTCGAAGAAGTCGATGTCTACGCGGAGAGGTACTGTCGACACGTCTGCTCCGGCAAACAAAGGCGCATAAAAATGAATTGGATATGTCGGCGTAGGAACAAGTGCCCCGTCCCCGGGCTGAAGAAGCACCCACATAAGATGAGCGATTCCCTCTTTTGCGCCTATCGTCGTAATTACTTCCGTGTCGGGATCAAGCTCCACTCCAAAACGCCGCATGTACATGTCCGCCAAAGCCCTTCGCAGCCGCGGAATACCACGGCTCGCCGAGTAGCGATGATTACGAGGATTGCGGGCTGCCTCGCACAGTTTGTCTACCACTTCCGTCGGCGATGCAAGGTCAGGGTTGCCGAAACCAAGATCGACTACATCGCAGCCTTCTCGCCTCAGTTCTAGCTTGACAGCGTCGACCTGACTGAAGACGTAAGGTGGCAGCCCGTCGATGCGTCGAAGTTCCATAGCATGAAATAGTAATTGAACTAGTTCGAAGCCTGGGAGATATTGGCACGACAATGAAGCGTCGCATTCTGCAATCATTACGACTTAGGGCAGCCCTCGCAGCGTTTGTAGCGGTGAGTGTCTCGTGCAGCGTGCCTCCTCCCGGTAGGGGCAACACTAGGTCCGAAGATATATACCGACGGAATTGCGTTCTCTGCCACGGGATCAACGGGGGCGGAGCTCAGGGACCACCCCTTATAGATCGCCCAAGGAGCCCGCATGAAGTAGCTGCGGTGCTGCGATCGGGGCGGGGTGAGATGCCTTCCTTTGCCGAAAAGCTATCTCCAGAAGAGATTACTGCAGTAGCCGAGTATGTATCGGAGCTGTCTCATGGCCAATGATTCTCCCAGGACCTAATTTGTCATACAGTGTGCACCCGGCAGCACCACTTCTATTGACCCAGGATTCTCCTTGCAGTATCCAGTTTCTTGGCTGCCCGTTTCAGTAAGTCTCGGCGAGGCACCCCTACGATTAAATAGCTGGCTCCGTTTCTGGCGACTTTTTCGAGGATGCCGTTGTCTTTTTCTACCAAAGAAAGGTCTGCCCCCCAACTGACTTGTAGGCTAAGAGAACTTTCGGGCTGTCCGCTTAGCTTTGCGAGAACGCGTCTTACTTCTAGCACCCGTCCTGGCGGAACGTTCCACAGGTTCACACAGAGACCATGTTTCGCCGCAATATGCAGCAACGTTGCCGAAGAGCCACCTATCCAGATCGCTTTAATCCCTGCCGCTTTTATCTCATCTACGGAACGCTCCAAAGCTCGCACGCGTTCCGCTCTCGGAGGAAAGTCCAGAAAGTAGGCGGCCACCTCGCGCGCCGACAGCTTGTCAGAGATCCCCAAACCTGCTACAACCCGTCCCTTAGAGATCACGTTCAAGGTACTGAACGCCTGAGCAGTCACTGCCGGTGGCCTGAGCCACGCCTTGGCAACGAGAGCTCCTATTTCTACTTTCTTAGTTGCGACTCCCACTGCGCCCAGCAACGAAAAGCATTCCAGCGCAGCACTATTACCTGAGAGACCTGGCGGAGCCAGGTGATCGAAGACAAAGACGCCATCAAGGCCTAACCGTTCGGCATCTACTGCAGCATCTACGGCATCCGACACTGCGACGTCGAAAACGGGAAGCGTAATACCGGTTTTCATGTCAACTTACGCACGCGAAGTGTTAGCCGAGGTGCTGTCAGAGAGGGGTCCCTCAAAGAAAATGGGTATCTCCATGTTTCTATGGTTTACGAAACTTCACCAATATGCGCGCTAGAACCGTCGGGTCACCGTCCCATAACTCGAATAAGATTGCGTGGTCTGTGTCCAAAACGAGTTTCTTAAGTGCGAAAACCAATAGAGCAACATCGTCGAGGTGTCCAACTACAGGTAGAAAGTCAGGAATAAGATCGATCGGGCTTGCTAAGTATGCGGCGAAAGCTGCTAAAAACAGTTTCCTCTTCAAAGGGACTCTGCGATCGATAACCAGTCTGAGCATCAGTTTTGTAACGGAGGGTAACGCTGCGATCAGCTCTTTGCGCCGAAGTCCAGGCCCAATAATCTCTATGTCTTCGGTCATGTCGCCCAATGGCTTGTGGCTGCTGCGTCTCAAGTGAAGCTCTCTTCTAAAGCGATCAGACCTGCTCCAATGATACCCGCCATATCTCCAAGCTTCGCCGTGCGCACGGGGATGGGATCTCTGTAGGGGCGCCCCTGGAGTCGCAGACCGAATACTTCTATGGTGCGCTCTAAAAAGACATCCGCCGCCCCTGAGACCCCTCCCCCGATAACAAATACATCTGGGTCCAAAACGTTCGCTAGAACGGCCAATCCCACGGCTACTCGCTCAGCATACACGTTCATAATGGCGACCGCCGTAGGATCCCCTTCCCGTGCAGCTTCTACGACGTGCTCACCTTTAACCGCGGTAATATCCCCACCAGCAAGCGACAAAATTCTCGCTCCCCTTCCCTCACGAGCAGCATCACGACCCATCTCTCCCAACGCAGTTCCAGATGCTAGCGCCTCCCAGCATCCCCTCTGCCCACACCCACACACCGGACCTGCCGGATCAACCAAAATATGGCCGATCTCTCCCGCAAATCCCGTCGATCCTCTATAGACCTTTCCGTCCAAGACAAGTCCACCCCCTATACCTGTCCCGAGAGTGACTAGGACCATGTGTCTCACCCCATCCTTTGCACCGAGGACATATTCACCGAAGCAAGCTGCGGTCGCGTCGTTATCGACGGTAACTGGCAAACCGAACTTGGACTGCACCAAATCCACGATGGCGAAATTTCGATAGCCGATGTTTGGGGCGAACCGAACCACCCCAGCTTTCACATCCACAAGGCCTGCAGCGCCAATCCCGATCGCTACTGGAGGTTCCCCGCTGGAGTCCGTGCTATCGCTCTTCGACCGGGCCATCGCGGCCCCGATTGTGTCGATCAAAACACGGGCTATTTCGTCCCGGTCAGCGGGCATGGGGGCGCGCTCGAGTGTTCCCACTGTTCCTTCAGAGTCAACTACTCCGGCTCTAATGTTGGTCCCACCTACATCGACACCTATAGCCCGTGGCATTCAACCTCCTTATTTAGCTATTCAGGTAGACGTATAGACTGCAGAAAACGATCTACACGACCGGGTGTTACGATAAGCACAGAAGCGATTTGTCAGGCACGAAAGCGGCGCCTAGCAGACAAGCTCGCTACGACGGCTAGCAAAAGCAGACAGCATCATCCAGAGGGAGAGTTGTGAATCGGAGTACCAGCACCGGTTGTTGTCCCAGCCATCCCAGAGCCGCTCGAACTAGTTGACGGACAAGGTGACACGAATCGGATTTCGACGTTGCGGACGCCGAGGTTCTTCAGTTCTTCTTTGAAGCGCTCCTCCGCTTTCCACCTCTCAGGATCCTTTGCTGCCTCGTTACTCAAACAGTATGTGATTTGGACGTTGTCAGTTCCCCCGAAGAGCTTGGCCACGGCAGATGACACGGACCGTTGCGGATAACCGATAAAAAACGCGAATAGTACTGCAACAACCATGATTGGAAGGGCGAGCCAGAGCGGTATTTTTGCACGCACGAACCAGTTAGGCCGTTTTTCTTCTAGGCCCTGCTCGCTCTCTTCCATTTTTCCCTCTCCTTACATTGACACTAACTAGCTGGAGAACCGCAATAGAGCTCCAATACCGCCCATGACATCCAGATCTGGGTCGCCTGTGACTAGCTCTACGTGCCCCCCGTTTATAAGAACGTCCTGAATAGCTTCCTCTACAACATCATCGACGCGGGTTGCAGAATTGCCACGGCACCTCTCGCACCTTGGGCCAACCATAAGCAACGCCCGACACATCCCACACCTCCAACCACTGACTCGCAAGCCTCGAGAGACAAGAAGTACGCGCACCTGTCCGTCGGAGACCGCCTTCAAAACGCTCTCTAGGCCTGCCACAGCTTTTCCGGTACCCAAACCCTCACGCATTTCGTGCACCAGCCGAGCGTCTTCTTCGGCTTCTACAGCCGCGTCAATCTCATCCACGATTCGACCAAGCTCTGCAACTTTTGTGTTGACATCAATATGCAGTTCGCGCACGATCCGCTTTTCAAGGTAAGGTGGCAGACATCGTCGAGCCTCCACCAGGTCCTCCACCGGACCTGCAAGTATCAGACGATCGACGGGGTTTTCCGTAAAGTACTCCTCCGCCTCCTTGGCAACATGCTTGAAATGGTCGTGCGCCTCCCGCTCGATATGCCTTGCATATCTCGCCTGTGACCATCCTCCCTGGTCGTGACGACCGTGAACAGGGTCTTGTACGACCAACTCTCTGCCGCGTTGCCGTCCGAGGTGGAATGCGAGAAGTCTGGCTTTCCGCCTATTGCACAAAATGACTCCAAATGCCGAATTTTCCGTCAAAACAGCATTTAATGGCCGAACATATGGGCTACGATCAATGGATGCTCTGGCTCTTACGGGCCTGCAGAAAACGTAACATCTCTCTAATTTTTCTGGCCTACAAACAAACGCGGCAAATGCGGTGGCTCCCTCGCGAGAAAAATCAAGTTCCAAAAAGCGCTGTAAGTGCCTTGCATCGTCGATCGCTTCTTTGAACCCCGAGGCGGTCTTGTGTTTGTTTTCCAATTGGCGAACAGCCGATTGAAGAAGTGAATTTGCCTCCTCTTCAAGATCCTTTTTAGTAGGAAAATCAGTTACCGAAAGGTCTAAGTAGAGAGAAAGCACAAAATACTTTTCGGATCTAAATGCCGCTAGTTCCTTGACATCGCACTCGGTAAGTTCATAGCGAACTTCCACTTTTTA
>PSLF01000024.1 GCA_040289475.1 Acidimicrobiia bacterium
GAAGATGGATCGTCCAAGACGGTGCGAACCAGTACTCCTCCTGAGGCTCTGGCTCTAACCGCATGAAACCGGAGGAGCGGTTCAGTTGTAACTTCGAGGTCATCGACGTTTAGCCCGGCTGCATTCAGGCCTGCCATCAAGGCCCTCGAAAATGTGCGAGCCACCCTGGAGGCATCTCTTCCGGCAGCTACTACCTCACCCTTAGCAAGTGTTGTTCCATACGCCATCGCAAGCCTTGTCACGACTTCTGGCGTGACATCGACATTCGCAATACCTATGACCCCGTCTCTTCCGAATAGATGGCGAAGTCCTCTCGACTCCCAGACAATCGACGAGGATATGATTGCCCCCGATTCGACAGTTTTAAACGGATAAACCTTTACTTCAGGTTGAAGGATCGCTCGGTCTCCGACGAAGGTGTCCTCACCGAGTACGGCTCCCTCCATAATGGTCACGCCTCGTCTCATATCGGCGTTTTTCCCGATTACGCATCCTCTCAGCTGAGACAACTCCCCTATATAAGCGTTGTCATGGATGATGGCTCGCTCGACGGTGACATCTGCCCTCAAAATCACGTTGTTTCCCAAGACCGAGTACTCGCCGAGCTTCACCCCGGAGTCGATACGGCAAAAGTCGCCAATAAGGGCGGGGCCTACTATCTCGGCGCTAGGATCAATCTCGGCGCCCTCTCCCACCCAAACACCTGGCTTCAGTTCAAAACCCCCAATATCAATCTCGACGCGCCCGTCCAAAACGTCAGCGTGGACCTGTTGATAGGAATCGAGGTTTCCCACGTCACACCAGTAACGATCAGTTATGTAGCCATAAATCGGTGCTCCCTTCTCTACCAGGCGAGGGAACACGTCTCCTGAGAAGTCCGAGGGTCCGCCGGGAATGAAGTCTAAGATCTCAGGCTCGAAAACATAGATGCCGGTGTTGATCGTGTCCGAAAACACCTGTCCCCATCCGGGCTTCTCGAGAAACCGGACAATCTTGTCGTCGTCTTCGACTATGACAATTCCAAAATCCAACGGATTATCGGTGCGCTTTAGAACGACAGTCGCAATGCTCCCCTTTTCTCTATGGAACGAAAGTACAGCATCTATGTCGATGTCAGTAAGAGCATCTCCGGAGATCACTAGAAAAGCTTCTGTTAGCTCGTCGGCGGCGTTCTTTACGGATCCAGCGGTGCCCAGAGGGGTTTCCTCCATAGCGTAGAACAAGCGCACCCCGAGATCGGATCCGTCGCCGAAATACTTTCGAATAACAGATGCAAGATACGCGACTGTAACGACGATCTCGGAGATGTGGTGGCGACGGAGCAAACGAATGATGTGCTCCATCATGGGCTTGTTAGCCACTGGCAACATCGGTTTTGGCTGATTGCTCGTGAGTGGCCGAAGGCGAGTCCCCTCTCCTCCGGCCATGATCACGGCCTTCATTGCCCTATTGCACCTCTCGTCGGAGAAAAATTGACAATCACGAGCCTAGCACGAAGCACTTTTTTCTTCTGTCCACCTACTCCCGGCTAAGGCGCATTGCAGCAATTTTCCTGGCCTCGAAAGCGTAGTGCCCCATTGCAACGTAGTAACCGATCGCTCCCGGATACCCAAACAAAGGAGCTAAAATTCGGGCAATCCGCGCGGCATCCCACTGGCTAACAGAAACAACATAGAGCGGAAGGCTAAACATCAGCATTAGAGTAGCTGCCTTCCCTAAGAGCGTTACTTCAATGCGGGGAAATCCCTTAGCAGCGAGGACAAGAGCAGCGCCCGACACCAATACTTCTCTTGCCAGTAGAACAAGAGCTAAGGTCTTGGGGTAATACCCGGAGGCGACCACGGCGATCAGAGAACCCGCTATAGCTATGCGGTCGCACACGGGGTCGAAGATCTGACCCACTGTACTTATCTGGTGTGTAGCCCTAGCCAGGACACCGTCCAGCCAATCGCTCAGCCCTATTCCCACCAAAATTGCAACTACCGCGGCTTCTTGGCGCCGAGCCGTGGCTAATGCCAATGGAAACAGCAACAGCACTCGAGCAGCCGACACTAGATTGGGCAAAGTCCACACAGAATCCGTATCGGCACCCCTTAGTGAGATGCCGTTCGGACTCAGTTGTTTGGCTCCGTTTTGCTTTTTAGCTTCTCGGCTCGCTCGAATTCTTTCTTTTTTCCTTCTTTTGTAGTTGCTAGGCTTCGGAATCTCGCGATGTTGGCCGCTCTTCAAGCAATACGAAACGCTGGGCTTGCGGTCGCGTCCGAAGACGGTCCGCTTGGAGTGTAAGTTGAACGCTCGACGATCACCTGTCCCGTTCCCTCCACCGTGACCTTTGTGGTCACGTCGAAACTAGAAATGTAGTCGTTAGCTCTTATCGACCTCCTGGACAGAGGTGGCACGCTGAGAGTTGTTACTGAGGCCAAGCCTCCGGTGGACAAGAACTCCACCCTAACGGTCGCAGGTGCGGAGTTGTCGGGATTGGCCACGAGAATCCACGTCTCGAATCCTCCCGCTGTGGCTCCTTCGACGGCTACCCATTGAGATCCCGGCATCGGCACCCCTTCACCGCTGGCAGCACCTTTGCCAAATGTAGGATGGTCGAAGTACATAGCCCGCTCTGCGACAGCACCGCTGCCCCCAAATTCTACGATCGTCGAAACATGGTAAGAAGCGCTATAGTCGTTCGCCCGTACACTGCGTCTAGAGCGGGGCGGTATGTGTATCGGCACCGCAGCAGCCGGGCCAGATTCGGTGAGGAAATTTATGGTGGCCGACACAGAATCCGTAAAAGAAGGATTGGCAACCAAGATCCAAGTCTCGAATCCTCCGGTTGTGGCTCCTTCGGCCAGGTACCACTTAGCTAAGGGCGCCGCTACACCAGGAGATGCCGTCGCTCCCCGCTTCACACCTGGTGCCACATAGCTGGATCGCTCTGTTACGACTGCAGCACCAACGGATGATACAAGTGTAGAAACATCGTAGGTGTCCACGGTGTCGTCGACTCGGATTGAACGCCGCACTTGAGGCGGAAGAGAGAACGATGGCCCTGGGACGGGACCGGTGCCAGTCATGTAGGTTACCGACACCGTAGCTGTCTCGGTAACACTGGGGTTGGCTACTAGAACCCAAGTCTCGAACGGTCCCGCAGTAGCACCTTCTGGAAGAAACCAAGTTCGAGATGGAGACGAAATTGCCTTTACCGAGTGAGCTCCTTGAAGGCCCGGCTTTGCTGAGTACATAGCCCTCTCGGCTAGAACCGAACCCCCAATGCCTTCCACCACCGTCGCAACGTTGTAACTTGTCACCCATGCATCGACAAGGATGCTTTTGCGAGACAGAGGCTCTAGGCTGACCAGTGGTCCCGAGCGTGATCCGCCTTCTGTGAGAAACGTAAGACAGGCGAGAACCTTGGAGGGTCCGGGGTTGGCAAGTAATACCCAAGTGTCGAACTCCCCGGCGGTAGCCCCTTCTGCAAGATATGCCGTCGAAGCTGGAGACAAAGGTCTCGACGTGCACGCCGGCTGAGCACACCCCGTAATGACTCTGATACCGGCACTCAACAAGGTGCCCTCTATACCTCCACCGCCGGCATTCACATCGTAGACCCGTACCACCCACGTACCTTGTGCGCTCTGTCCGAAGAAGCCAGAGAGAGGCTGGTCGGGTCTGAACCTCCCGAGTACAAAGCCCACCGGCTGATCTGCGGCCGAAATAGGGGAATTGGCAGAGTCGTCAAACTCCGCCAACAGCCCTCTATTCCACCCTCCACGCTTGTTAGAAAGAACTATTTCCAACCCAGCCGGTGAGCGCAGCGTGATTAGTAGATCGCCCATCCGCGCATGTTCGACCTGCACGAAAACGTTGACGTCGAGTACTGCCCCTCCTCCAGACACGCCAAGACCTCCCTCGACGTAGTGGGCGTCGCTGATTGGAATTCCAAAGTTCTGATAAACCGATTCGGGGCGGGGATCTGAAGGAATCGTAAAGCGGAATTGGGATGTGAGGGATCCACTAGAGACAGTGAGAGTGAACTCTACATCGGAGGTGCAGTTACCTTCGTACATTCCCCGGAATGCCGTGGAATTCGCCGCTATAAAACCTGGAGCTATGTCGCCAAATGTGGACGTTGCAACTGCTATATCTGTCCGGGGGGTCGGTGTAGACAAGGTTCCACCGACTGCCGGAGCAACGGAGGTGCCAAGATTTCTTACATATGCGGTCACTTCGAAGGGCTCTGGGTTACCTAGGCGACCATTGTGATCGCCAGCGTCGCTAAATTCCACGCGCTCTAGGGTAAGGAGTTGGGTCGCACTCAGATTCGACGCAACCAAAGCAAAGTCTTGATCTGTCGGGTCGACGTTGTCTGGAACAGCGTCCCCTGCTATGTTTTTGGCCTTGACTCGTATCGTGACAGGGCCGGATTGACCTGCAGGGAGCAGTACTCGCTCGACATTATTTTTAGGGTCGGGAGTACCCCCCTCGACGGAGTACTGGCCCGCAGTGACATTTCCCCTGTAGAGCTTGCCTCCAACTTCGACTTCTAAATCGAGGTCGTTCACATAGGAAGCGCCCACCGTGTTTCCCGGCGCATCCGAGTATGCCAGTGTCACTGTGAGCGGCTTGGACGGATCGGCCACAGCTGCAGTGGACTCGTAGGTCTGTCCAGTTTGTGTGAATACGTATGACTGATCGTTAAGGGGAATAGTGGTGTCGGTGAACAGCTCATCAAAGGCGGTAGCCCCAAATCCCTGTGAGTTGGTGGGTAGGTTTCCCCCTCCGAATGCACCAGTAAGGTAAACGGCGCCTTGAATTACGTATGCCTTTACCATGGCAGGGCTCGGCGTCTTCCATCCTTTCTTTGCGAACCAGCGTCTTATCAAGCTTGCCTCTCCGCTTACATGGGGTGCGGAAAAGCTCGTTCCGGTAGCGGAGGTATAACCGGCGAACCCGCCCGGAAGCGGAGATCCCGGGCATGGTTCGCCGCTTAGGACCCGGTGTGACGTCACGTGGATACCAGGGGCAACCACATCGGGTTTGATCCTCCCGTCGAGAGTAGGTCCCCGAGCCGAGAAACGCGCGACATCTTCCATGTTGTCCGCCTGCGTATTCGGAAGCGTAGACTGGCCAATGAGCGTGTCACAGTTGTCCAGCCAACTGGGGCGTGCATTCTCGTTGGACCCGACCGCTATGACATTCTTCGCGTTGGCAGGGCTCGAAATGCTTCCTAGGTTGGGACCATTGTTTCCCGCAGCAAAGACAAAAGTCATCTGCTGCCGCCCCGGAGCGGCCAAGACATCGACCGTATAGGCATCGAACAAGAAGCTGAGTGAGTCGTACTCAGGTCTAGGATTAGTTGATCCCCATGAACCGTTTGTAATACGTGCACCCGCAAGAAACTCGTCTTTTGGACCAGAGACGATATAAGAAGCATTTATATTTCCGGTCGCACCAAAAGCCTTGGAGATTACGAGTTTGGCTTCAGGATCAACTCCGAGACCGTAGTTGTACCCGTCGATATCCTCGTAACTAGATCCCGTACCCGTGTTTCTTCCAGCGATGATCCCGGCGACCGCCGTGCCGTGGCCCACGAAATCAGCCAAGGTGGGATCGGAAGTGTAGTTGTTGGCTGCGACAATCCGATTCTGGCCGGACGGACCGAGAAGATCGGGGTGCACCGTGTACTGGTTTATCGTTCCAGACTGCGTCAATCCGCTGTCGGCGACTGCTACGGCAAAATCAGGAGGGCCACCAAACCCTCTTGATGAGTACCACGTCAAGTATCCCGGGGCCGAGGCGTTGGAGCGATCCGCAGTTCTAGATCCAGCCATCCACTGGGCAGGCTTCTCGTCCAAAAGCCTAAGCTCAGGTAAGAGTTGAGCAGAGAGCACGGCAGCCTGAGCAGCGATGTCTCTTGCGACCGCGGCGTCTATGCGGACTAACCCAACCTGGACTGTGGCAGTCCTAACAATCTCTGGCTCCTTGGCAGCCGCCATAGCCACTCGTCTCAGCGCATCCGTGCCCTCCGGTGAGTTAGGAACCATGAACACGACATCGGCAACCCCATCCGCTTCCATAAGCGACTTGTCAATTGCGTAATACGGGTGGTATGCGCCCACAAACTGGACGTCGGTTGGAGTGTTCGGTTTTTGGATCGTTTCCAGCGACGGCTTGCTTGCGAGCGCGATATATGCATTTTCCGGGAGATAGGCAACCGGCTCTACGCCGCTGCTCTGAATTTGTTTTAGCCACGAATCGTTTATGGGCCCTGGCGCTTGGACAATAACGAGAAACCTTTCTGTTCCCTGGGGCAAGTCTCTCCTCCACTCCGATGGAACCTGTGGTTCGGCAACCGTGGTGTCGAAGGCACCATTGCGCAAGCGGACGATGTTCATGTCGTCTCTTATTTCAACGCTGCCTACCTCCTCTGGAGGTTCCTTCTCGACGACTCCTACGGTGTATCCGGGTCCGAACATGACAGGGCGAAATCCCGGTACTCCGAAGGGCTCTTGATTCCCATAGATCACGACCTTGTGAGGCCCAGGACTTCGATACTCCCGTCCCGCACTTAGCAAGTTTTCGAAACTATTTCGAGTAGCCGATTCGAGGTTGCGATGTCCATCTTCGCTTTTGGGAAAACTCGAGGCGGCGCGACCTCTAGGCGGCAGATCACCTCCGGTTCCTTCAATCTCATGACTCCGAGAATAGAAAGCACCACTGGCGATAGCTATTACAACTAGGCCAATTGCTGTGACGAGAACGGTTGCTCTGTCGTAACGTCGCATCGGGTTTTCTTATCCAACTGGATCCGCAGACGAAACTTCTCGCTGACAGCTCGGCTACGCCGTGCTTACGATCGCGTGAAAAGCTTCGAGGCAAATCATAGTTGTAGGGTGTGACATTATGAGGCGGTGACGCTCCCCCTCATTTTCGCCTCGCGATGTCCGGGGATAGAGAGAACGAGAGCGGGCAGCGTTGCACGATTCATCGTACCCATTCCCGCCCCCATGCCATAGCACAGCATCGATTCATCCGCCCTCGCTTACTACTTTGCCCTAAGGTAGGGCTGGAACACCGAGGCGATGCGTTCGAGATCTCGAGAAGTTTTGGGCCGTTGCAGCTCATACAAGTACGGAAACTCTGCCCACTCGAGAATCAGTCGAAACAAGCGCACCGCCTCCTCGCCCTTGGGGGCAGGGGCCACCACCGGACCAAAAATCACCCTCCCCTTTCCTAAATCGAGGGTTGGGACACCGAAGGCACCGAGCTCTCTGACAGCATATTCGTGGTCCTCGCGAACCTCGTCATTGGTCGAGGGGTCCGAGATTGCAGCTTCGACGACCTCCCTTCCGAAGCCCGCCTCTTCTGCTATTCGCTCAGCGACCGAGCGATTATGCATTTTTTCGCCGTTTTCGTGGAGAGCTCGGCCGATAGCGGCGTACCAATTGTCGAGGTCTTCCATCGATTGACGCCTCAAATAGGCGCCAACTCGCATCGGACCCCATCCATAAGACCAATCCCGCTCCCAAGGATGCTTTTCTCCTCGCTCCAAGTTTGTCTCTTCGAGACTGAAAAACCGCCATTCGACACGGATTGCAACTAGCCGCCGAACTTCGCGTATCCAAAGGGAAGCCTGGTATGCCCAGGGGCAGAGAGGATCAAAGAAAAACTCCACATAGGAAGCGTCTAAGTTTTGGTCGGCATAAAGGTCGCTGTTCATCCTGAAACGTTTTACCCGTCGGGCCGGCCGGTTTTGAACCGGCGACATCTTGCTCCCAGGGTAGCTTACGAGCCATAGGCCGCGGTGAATCACATCCTAGATCTGTCACGCCGCCGCCCACTGCGCCGAGAGCACTTCCGCCTGTTCCAGCACCGTCTGCGTCGCCTTCTCCTGCTTGTCCGGCGGGTAGCCGTGCTTCCGCAGGATGCGCTTGACGAGGACGC